>JBLNFC010000302.1:0-2746 GCA_050263355.1 Acidobacteriota bacterium | reverse complement strand
GCCAGCAAATTGGAATCATGCCGCCTTTCGAAGCGCTCAAGATGGCCCGCGAGAAGAATCTAGATCTGGTTGAGATTTCTCCCACCGCAAATCCGCCTGTTTGCCGCATCATGGATTACGGGAAGTACCTTTACCAGCAGGAAAAAAAGGAACGCGAGGCCAAGAAGCACCAGAAGACGATTACCGTCAAGGAAGTGAAATTCCGCATTAATGTGGACGATCACGACTACGACACCAAAAAGAATCACGTGCTGCGGTTTCTGGATGAAGGAGATAAGGTCAAAGCGACTATTTTCTTTCGCGGCCGGGAAATGACGCGCACAGGGTTGGGCCGCGAGATCCTGGAAAGGCTGATCAAAGATATTGGCGAGCATGGCATCGTGGAATTTCGTCCACGGCAGGAAGGCAACACTCTGCACCTGATCCTTGCGCCCAAAAAGGTCGAGCAGCCGAAGAAGCCGTCGGAACCGAAGCCCCAGCAGATGCCCGCACAACGGGCTAATCAGGCATAGGCCAGCAATAGATTTGGCAGTTACACCGTCGCGAGTCGGTGTTGCGCTTAGCACACGCTGAATGCTGACTGCGCATTGCTAACTCTCGCACTTGCAGCTGATACTTAGAAGAGAACGAGATCATGCCAAAACTGAAGACTCACAGTGGAGCGTCGAAGCGCTTCAAAAAGACCGCAACTGGAAAGGTAAAGCGCAAGCACTCTCATCTGCGTCATATCCTGACCTCGAAAGCCAAAGGACGTAAGCGTAAACTGGGAACAGCCGCGTTGGTTGATCCCGCGGACACACCGAAAATCAAGCGGATGATTCCGTATTAGCAGTTGTTGCTTTTAATCGCTGGTCATGGCCAGCGATGATGCAACTTTCGAGGAGAGCGCCACGCAACAGCGAGCGCTCACAATCTGATGTTGCAGGCGCGTGAAGAGGTAATTCGCAATCGCGACTCCTACCTCCAGCCGCCGTAAATGAGGAAGCAAAAAAGGAGCCGGTCATGCCTCGTGTCAAACGTGGAACCAAGCGCCGCGCGAAGCGCAAAAAGATATTAGATCGCGCAAGCGGCTATTTCCTTACTAAATCTAAACTGTACCGTTCCGCCAAGGAAGCGGTTGAGCGCGGGCTGAAGTTCGCCTATTCCGGCCGCAAGCAGAAGAAGCGCCAATACCGCTCGCTGTGGATCGTCCGAATCGGCGCCGCCGCCAAGCAAAACGGAATGAGCTACAACCAGTTCATTCACGGGTTGAAGACGGCTGGCGTGGAACTCGATCGCAAAATCCTGGCCGACATTGCCGTCAGCGACCCGGGTGCCTTTAAGAGCCTCGCCGAGCAGGCAAAGGGCGCGCTCGGCGGGGTTGCATAAACACAGCTCTCAGCTTTTCAGATCAGCATTCAACCAGGTGTGGGACTGGGTCTCTGACCCGGTCTCGCGAAAGCCGTGCTCTACCCATGGAGCACACGAACTGAGAACTGCTTCATGTACGCCGTTCCTAAACTAACCGACTATTCAAGCGTAGCGCTGGACAGCGCCGTGCACGACCTGCTTTCCGCTCTCGATCAGGAAGCAGCGGCCGTCGGGAGTGAATCGGATTGGAAGCTATTCCGCGATCGCTGGGTGGCGCGCAAGAATGGATTGTTGACACAGATCAACGATCTGTGGCTGAAAGCTGCACCCGGGCCGAGCAAGCGCGAAGTCGGACAACGCGTCAATGAACTAAAGAAGAGAGTCGAAGACCTCGTGGATGGCACGCTGGCAAAATCGCGAACCGGGACCTCGGACTCGCTACTCGCAAGGGATCGCATCGATATCACGCTCCCCGGCATTCGCCGTCCCATTGGCGCGGAGCATCCTGTCATCCGCACCATGAATGAGATCGTTGGAGTCTTTTGCAATCTCGGGTACTCGGTCGAGGAAGGGCCCGAGGTCGAAACCGACTACTACAATTTCGAGTCGCTGAATTTTCCGCCTAACCATCCGGCACGCGACACGCAGGACACGCTCTTCATCGCGGGACAGGAATCGAAACCGCAGCGCGATCGTTTGCTGCTGCGCACACATACATCTCCAGTGCAGATTCGGACTATGGAGAAGCTGAAACCGCCAATTCGCATCGTGATCCCGGGCAAGGTGTATCGTAACGATCCGCCGGATGCCAGCCACTCGCCGATGTTTCATCAGGTCGAAGGACTCGCGGTGGATACGAACATCAGGTTTGGAGATCTGAAGGGCACCTTGGACCATGCCATGAAGGCTCTGTTCGGATCGAGCGTAAAGACGCAATTTCGTCCATCGTTCTTCCCCTTCACCGAGCCCAGTGCCGAGATGCTGGTGAGTTGTTTCATTTGTGGCGGAAGCGGAAAGCGCGGGAACGAGCCGTGCCGCCCTTGCAAGACGACAGGCTGGATCGAGATCCTGGGCTGTGGGATGGTGGATCCCAACGTGTTTGAGTTCGTAAAAGGCAACGGCTATGACCCAAAGAGGGTGTCAGGGTTCGCATTCGGCATGGGCGCCGACCGCATTGCGATTCTGAAGTACGGCGTGGACGATATTCAGTTGTTCTTCCAGGGGGATATGAGATTCCTGGATCAATTCAGGTAGTGACCACTGTCCTAGTTTTCTCGTGTGTTTTTGACCACAAAGGACTCGAGGAACATAGGGGCCGGTAATAGACGAATGAAGATCTCTGCTCAATGGCTGCGGGATTT
The DNA here is from genome assembly GCA_050263355.1 of Acidobacteriota bacterium. Lineage (GTDB taxonomy): Bacteria > Acidobacteriota > Terriglobia > Terriglobales > Acidobacteriaceae > Gp1-AA122. The sequence goes on along the minus strand of JBLNFC010000302.1, from coordinate 35 downwards.
CGTTGACCTCATGGTCGACAATGCTCGTCTTGCAG
>JBLNFC010000301.1:0-4792 GCA_050263355.1 Acidobacteriota bacterium | reverse complement strand
AGGCACACGAGAGCCTCCGCCGATCGCTTGGCTTCTAACCGCGCTGCATCTCCGCGGGCATTACCAAGTGGTCGCTCACGAATGAGGGGTCACGAGAAGACCACCCTCGAACTGATGTTAGGCGGCGCGTAAACCCGGAGACATGAGCTAGGTCACTCGGCAATGTGATGTCGGTCACTGGGGAATGTAACCCGGACTTGAGGGCGCCGGTTTGTCGTAATCGCGGCCATACTTGTTCTTGTGGGCCAGCGGCAAATCGGTTTCAGGAATGCGAATCGCTCCCAAGGAAGGTTGCGCCGCGGAGAGCGTCACTTCGTGGGTTAGCTGGCTCAGAGTCTCCGGCAGTGAGCGCTCGTCCCACACGTGGAGCTGATAGCGTCCCGCAGGTACGGCTGGAATGCTGAAGGACCCGCTACCACTCGCGACTGCGTAATACGGCGTGTCGACTACGATAACCACGGCGCTCATTTCCGGGTGAATGTTGCAGAATATGTAGCATACGCCGGCGCGGTCAAAACGAACGTGCCGTGTTGTCCCTGCCTCATAAAGGCCGAGATCAAATCGCTTGCCGTCGAACAACGAAAAAACGTTATGGAAAAAAGGATCGCGGTTAGGGAAGTCCACCACTGACCCGACGCGCACGACTAACAAATGTGGATCGAAGCTCTTGTTCTTTTGAGTGAGGGAGATGTGCTGCTCGGTCACGCTTTGAACTGGGGGTTCGCTCCTCGGGTCCATGGGCTCCAGCCATACCACGATGTGGGACTTCTCCCGTGCAGCGGCATGACTAGAGGCATTCTCGGTTATCACTCGGCCGCTGGCCGTAAGCTGTTGTGCAGGGCTGCTCACGGCAACTAAGAGAATCCCTGTCACGCACACGATCGTTATTGCACTTGGGCGTCTTGGGAGAGGCTCACTCATCAGAAGAGAATCCCCATCGACAGATCCACGTGATTGGCCGTGGTGTCGTTGTAAAGTGACCTGGTTGCCAAGCGTTGGAATTCCATGGACAGGAGCAGATTGGAACGAGGCCTGTAGATGAAGTTCAAGAACCCTCCGCGATTGCGAGCCAGTGCGGCGCTAAAGTATCCACTCGCGGCGACAAACTGTCGAAGTTCGCCGGCAAAGGAGCTATCCTGTCCGACCGCAGCATTGAATTCCAGTTTCGTCCAGGGCTTGACCTTCAGCTGGGACCATCCTCCCATGCTATCAAGGCCGCTGATGGGAGTAGATGGATTAGTGAACACGCCCGTCCAGAGTGTGCTGCGTCCGAGTGCCCCGCCTATGCCTCCAATGGCACGGCCGCGATAGAATTCACCGCTCACATCAACGAAGCGGCCTAACGGAATAGTCCAATCCGCGGTTGCTGCCCACGCGTCCACTGTGCGCGAGAAACCCCAATCCTGCCGGTTGTAATAGCCACCTGCGCCCAGCGAAAGCGGTTGCCCTGAAATGTGCGTGTTCCACGCAGCGCGTGCCGCGACGGCGGGACTATTGGCGGTTTCACCCGCCTGAGGCGTGCGGTAGTAGTCGAGAATGGGCAACTGGCCCGTGAGCCCGTCGAGGATCCCGGCTTGCAACGAGAAGTTGGAATTTTCCGACATTGTAAAGCGATGTTCGACGCGGATCTGGGGCACCCAACTCCAGAGGTTTCCCGAATACGACAGCGGGGGTTCAGCGACTGACGCGAGGGAGGTAGGCGAGAGCGGAGCAAAAAACAGGCCGTCTTGCCCTGCTACCAGCGAAGTCTTCGCCCAATCCAGGCGGATTGTACCCGTGCGCAAGCGCACCATGCCCATGGTAACCCCGTTAGAGCGAGGGGTAAGTTCGCCGGCGAAATCAAACTGAAGGTCGCCGGTGGTTTTCGCCCCGGCAAACTCAGGCCCGAATACTTCCAGGCCCAATATGGATTGCCTCAAGGTGCCGCCCAAGTCATGACTTACACCTGAGACTGACGGCATCGCCAAATGAGGGAAGTCGGTGCTATCCACGCTGCCACGGTTGTTGAAGAGATTGAACAGCAGAAGACCAGAGAGGCGTACTCGGTACTTGGAGGCACTCTCAACCTTTGTCTGGTATTGATCATCTATCTTGCCGCTAAGCAGCTGTAACTGTTCTTGAAGGGTTGCAGCGGTCCGTTGCGGCCCCGGGGGTGCGGACTCGCCCGAAGCCGATGGAGCCGCATAAGGCATTTGTGCCTGGGCATCCACTGTGGCGGTATCTGCCCGCATGACGAGGTTCTGGCCGCGATTTGCCTCAAGTTGCTGACGCAATTCCAGAGTCTCTGCGTGATACTGAGCGGCTTCGGCACGCAAATCCTTTACCGCCGTTCGCAACTCCTCAATTTGCTGCCGGAGTTCGTGAACCGAGGTAGCCAGGTCTGCGGGTTGGGTGCCGTCGGATTGCTGCGACCATGCGAGCGTGCTCAGAAATAGTGCGAGGGTCGGCAGCAGCGCACACTTCACCACCGCCGGAGTTACCTCTGACCAACCCATAACGCCTCCAATTAGGGAGTTGCTGAACCGCTTCTCTACCGCTATCAGTGATTGCGTTTTGCTACTGGATCAAGGGCGCCACGGAACGTACGTGTTCACCCTCGTTTGTTTTTTGCCTTGGTTCCAAAACCAGCGGCAGGACCACGCGAAAAACGGTTCCTTCCTGAGATGTACTCTTCACAGTAATCTCGCCCCCGTGATCCTGGATGATCTTCTGCACAACGGTCAACCCGAGCCCTGTGCCGTATTGCTTTCCGCTACTCACAAAGGGTTCAAAGAGACGTTCCCGAATATCCTCAGGAATGCCCGGCCCGTTATCGCGAACTGCAATTTCCACGTTCTGGTCTGACAATTTGCGAACAGATAATTCGACCGCTCCATTTTCATGAGAGACAGCCTCAAAGGCGTTTATCAGGAGATTCTGAAAGGCGCGCTCCAAACGTGGGAAGTCGAACCATGCCTCGCCTGGTTCTTCGTAGTCGAACCTGAACCTGATCTGGGCGAGGTCGGGTTGCGCTTGCACTGTATTGATGGCTCGTTCCAGCGCCTCCCGCAGACTCCCGTGAGTGGGGCGTAATGACGCACTGGTGCGAGAGAACTCCAGTAGAGACTCCAACATTTCCGTCATCTGGTCGACGGCGATGCGGACTTCCTTGTAAAGATCCTCGCGTTGATGGGAATCAAGCTTCGCCTCTGACAAGAATTCAGCATTTGCTACAACGGCTGCCAGGGAGTGTCGCAAATCGTGCGAGATCGAACTCGCCATACGGCCAATGGTTGCCAGCCGTTCTGCTTCCAGGAGTTCTCTTTGTGACTTTTGCAGGCTCTCTCTCATTCGACTGAAAGCTTGCGTTAGCTGCTGTACTTCATCGCCGCCAGCACCAGCTTGCACCGGATAGCCGTAATCGCCGGTGCCAAGCGCTCTTACGCCGGAAACCAAGTTGGCTAAAGGACGGGTGATAGTGTGGGAGATGCCGAAGACCAGCACGCTTCCGCCAAGAATCGCGACCAAGCCAAGCGCCAGCAAAGCGCGGTTGAGTTGCTTCAGGAAGGCCGTGGCCTCGTCGAGAGACTTCAGAATTTCCAGGCGGACTGCAGGGGTCGTGCCCGGTGCAACTTCTATCGAACTCGACAGAAACCGCTCCGTGCCCAGTTCGACCTCAGTGCCCGAGTGACTAGCCGGACCGGAGTTTCCGAAGGTTTTCAGCAATGCTTGCTGGTGCTGTTCTGAAATTGTGCTGCGCGCCACGTCATTTCCATACCAGAAGACAACTTCGCTGCCGGCTGTACGGCTGAATTCGCGCAAAAGCTGATCGTTAACTTCATAGCCCACGGCGAGCGCGCCGGTAACTCGATTGTCGGTAGCTGGACCAAAATAGATCGGCTGCACGAACACCTCGTAGAGATGCCCGCCACCAAACCACCAGTGGTTGTTTGTCTCCTGTTGAACTGCCTGAGCAAAAAGTTCCTGCGCGGATTGCTGAGTGAAACCGGGGCTTGACGTATGCAACGCGACCACCCGGCCTGCGCGGTCGACCAGCACAAATAGGTCGCTGCCGCCGAGGCGCCAGACCTCATGGGAAGCGTCTTGTATGGTGCGAGGGTTGGTTGCCGTCATCAGCGCGCGCAGTGTGGGCAGGTCTGCCATGAGTTGCGCAGACCTGGAGAGCGTAATCTCACGCTGGCGCTGGAGGTTCTTGAAGGTAAGCTCGGAGTTGCGTAGATCCGCCTGAATCTCGCGGCGCACCTGTGCCTGCATAAACCGGCGGACAAAGAGAAGGCTGGATACGGTCAGTGCCGCCGATACCAGGAGCATCGATAGCAGGAGCTTGGTGCTTAACCGGACCCTCAGCATCCGCATTACTCCTGCAACCCTGCCTGTGTATCAGGGGACAAACTTGTACCCTGCGCCATGCATGGTTCGAAAATGAATCGGCTGAGCCGGATCGGCCTCAAGCTTCTGCCGCAATTTCAAAATATGATTATCGACGGTTCGCGTCGAGGGGTAATTCTGATAACCCCAGACCTCGTTCAACAGTTCCTCGCGCGAAACCACGCGCTCGGCATTTTCCATCAGGAATTTCAGAACCTTGAATTCCTGTGCTGTCATGGTAACTGCCTGGCCAGCGCGTATGACTTCCATCTTGGCGAAATCTACGCTTACGTCCCCGAAGCTCTGAGCTGTGCTTGAGGTTTGGCGGGAAGACCGGCGGACCGCCGCCCGGACTCTCGCCAGCAACTCGCGTGGGCTGAAGGGTTTCGTGACATAGTCATCGGCTCCCATTTCGAGCAGGAGC
>JBLNFC010000300.1:0-3186 GCA_050263355.1 Acidobacteriota bacterium | reverse complement strand
GGCCGTGCGGTGAACATGCAATGGTTGTAGGCGGGCGAGGACCATATCTCGCGAAGGCCGCCTTCGGGCACGAGGCGCTCGTTGCGTAGCGTGCTCCAAAAGGGGCTGCCGATGGCGCCGGCGTCGGCTCGTCCATCGAGGACAGCGCGCACCACTTCCACTTCGCTGCTTCCGGTATCACCATGTTTGCCTACATCGCTGTCGAAGCGCAGAGTGCGGTAGTCTCTTCCTTCGCGCATACCTTGCTGCTCCAAAAAATGGACGGGAAGAATCGCTGCGTGTCCGCTGTCTCGGCTGCCCAGCGCGAGGGTCCGATCTTTCAAATCCGCGAGCGTGGAAATGGGGCCGCCGGTGACCGCGACGATCTTGGTCATCCAGCCGAGATCGGTGTCACGCATGGCGATTGCGCGGCAGGTGTGGCCGCTCCACTCATCTGCCTGGAGGTAGGCAAGATTTGTGTTCCATGCGATATCGATATGCGGCGCGGCGTCGCCCGGTTGGGCGAGAAGGGCGAGGACTTGCGCCTCGTAGCTCTGAAAGAGGACGATCTCGACGGGGAGGTGCGCTTCCTCATGAAAGTAGCGACGCATGCCCTCCCAAATCGTAACCACTTTTGGATTGTAGGCAACGGCTCCCAGCCAGATTGTTTTATTCATACGCCTCCACAGTCCTTAATACCCAATGTTTCAAAGGAAGTCCCAAATCCCCACCCTACAAAAATCGCGTAGGATGGGCCACCCAACACCAAGATTCAGAAGAGAGGTATTCCCAACAGCGACTTTCCGATGAACTCGCGCAGAACGTCGCCGGTTGGCGCCATGACGGCGCCGGCGTGCGCATCCCGGAACAGGCGTTCGATGCTCAAATGTTTTGAGAACGCCGCACCACCGCAGATGCGCATAGCTGTTGAAGTGACGCTGATTGCAACGTCACCCGCAGCAGCCTTCGCCTCCAGCACGCGCAGCATGGTGGTCTCGCGGGGCTTCTCAAGATGCTCAATGAGATCGTCAATGCGTGCCGAGAGGCCATCGGTATCGATCTGCATCGCCGCGAGCTGGGCTCGTAATGTGGGCAAGCTCTCTCCCAGAGTCAGGCCGAGGTGCTCGAATTTAGCAGTCTTAAGGTGCGAGGCAGTTGCGGCAACGGCGGCTCGACACAAGCCCAGGGCCACAGATGCCGTCCCCAGGTTAAACAACGGGAGCACCACGTTCAGCATGGCGGGAAAGCCGGCGCCATCATCGGTGAGCTGAAACTCGAGTGCGACCGCGCAGTTATCCAGGGTAATGGGCGCAGAAGCGTTGGCCCGAAGTCCGAGACCGTCCCATGCGCCCGCAACGGAAAGGCCGCGCGTTTGCGCCGGGAGAACGTAGAGGGTCGAATCGGTGGGTCCAGCCCCTTCGGGGGAAAGCGCAGAAACGACGTAACTCTGGGCATGTCCCGCGCTGGTCACCCAAGATTTTTTGGCGCTTATGCGTACGCCATTACCGTTTCGCTGTGCGCGCGATGTGGGCGCCCAGAAATGGCTACGCGAGCCAGCTTCACTGAAGGCCAGAGTGGATAAGTGGCGACCCGCAGAGATCTCCTGCAGTATGGGCGTGACGGCCTGATTCGCGCCTGGACGCGCTGCCGACATGACGTTGGCGCCGAGGACGTGCATAAGATACACCATGGCGGCGGAAGCATCAGCCTCGGCGAGCGTAGCGATGACAGCGGCAAAGGTGCGGGGACCTAAGCCTGATCCGCCAACATCTGCGGGGAGCATGAGCCCAAGCAATCCGGAGTCGCCCAGCGACGCAACGGCCTGGGTAGAGAATTGCCCCGCCTTATCGTTTTGCGCTGCGGATGGGGCCAGCACGCGGCTGGCGATATCGCGGGCTTTCAAAACCGCCGCATCATGAGTCACGATCGCACCTATCATTTAGAACTTTGCAAAAGTTGAAGAAAGCCAGATTCCTCGCTGCCGTTGCCGCGCAAGCACGGTTTACGGGCGGCTCGGAATGACAAAATCTAATGGACCAACCGAGGATTGTCGCCGAGGATGCGTGGCACGGTCAAACGGTGCCTGGCGGTTTTGCCCCAAGCACCGAGGAATCATGTCGTAGGTTTAGGATGGGTGTTTTGCTTGTCACTCCCGCGGTGGACGGGAGCGAAGCTCGGCCGTGCAGAGGAAGCAAAGTTACGCGAGGCTCACGGACGGGTTTGTTTGCCCGATTAATTGCTAAGCTGGGAAGTCGCGGGCGCCACTAAATCCTGCCGGAGTCGCTCCATTTGTGCCGCTGCTTCTTTCATCTGCTCAGCATATTCGTGTCCCTGCCGGGGAAGAAAGCCGCCGTAGTTCTCCAGCAGCAACCGGGAAGACGTATTGATGGCGATCAAGTTAGAACGCGCCTGGCCGCACAGGGCAGAGGTTAGTTTTGCCAGCTGCAGATCGCGCTCGGCCAGCCGAACTTTGCTCTGGGAGGCTTCTTGTTGAAGCACGCGCCCGTGTTGGCGGATGAGGACAAACAGACATACTGCCGACAGAAGCAGGACAGAATTAGCGATGATGGTCAGCGAGAATACCCGGTCGACGGCGGCGACTCTCTCGCCTTCGATTTTCGCAAAGTTGTTGCTTTCGGCTGAGGATAGCGACGACGCGATGCGGCGAATGTCGTCCATGTACTGCTTGCCTTCGTTGGTATCCACGAGCATGAATGAGCGGTGACGATACCCGCGCTGGCGGAGACTGATGGAGCGCTCCATCTCAGCTTGCTTCGACGCAGCTAAAGATTCCAACTGCGCTTCCAGCGACTGTTCGTTTTTCGTACTACTGGCGAGCGCGGCGCGGAGGTTGGCAAAATCTGTTGCAATCCTGGCGTTCGCATCGGTGTAGGGCTGCAAGTAATCAGGGTTGCCGGTGAGCAGGTATCCTCGCTGACCGCTTTCCATATCTGTCAGGTCTTTCAAAGCACCAGACACTTGCGCCTGCAACGCGGAGCTTTCAAGTGTGAGCGCCGCAATATTCTGAACTTGTTTCAGGTGGTTGACGGCAACGTACGCGTTCCATGCAATCAACGCGAGTAGCGCGGGCACTCCTATTTGCAGCGCAGCTTTTCGGATCATCTAATTTTTGCCGCCCTTCACGGTTAGCTGAGAACACCCTCGGTGGTGATTCGAGTTGCTTTGCAAATCTCGTCCGCAACCTTG
>JBLNFC010000299.1:0-6155 GCA_050263355.1 Acidobacteriota bacterium | reverse complement strand
AATCGCGGACTACCTTTCACATAACGAGCGACACGGTCGAAGTGTTAAGGGTTTCTTGGAAGAAGATCGCTACCTAGATTCCAGAATTATTGGAAGCATCAATGATCTGGCCGAAGTGGCGCGCGCAGAGTTCATCGATGAGATCATCGTCGCAGAACCTCATCGCAGAGAGCACGCCCGTATTGCGATTATCGAAGCTTTACGCAACCACCTGGACGTGAGGGTTGTCCCCGAGCTGTATGGCCCGTCTACTCCGGACCTCGCGCTACCTATTCCGGTCTTACCGCTGCATGAAGAGCCCATTCCGGAATTCGGCCTCTTCATGAAGCGAGTTATGGACGTGACGTTGGCCGCGGCAGTTCTTGTGGCTCTGGCACCCGTGCTGGCCCTCATCGCTGTTCTGATACGCATTGATTCTCCGGGTCCAGCTCTTTACCGGGCCACGAGAGTTGGGAAAAAGGGCCGAGCATTTATTTTTTGTAAGTTCAGAACCATGGTTGTCGATGCGGATAGCGCAAAGGATTGCTTGCGCGATCGCAATGAGCGTAACGGTCCTTTATTCAAAGTGACCGCTGATCCGCGAATTACCAAGGTCGGCAGATTCCTGCGCCGCTATAGCCTTGATGAATTGCCGCAGCTTTGGAACGTTATTCGTGGTGACATGAGTCTGGTAGGCCCCCGGCCTCATCCGCTGGACGACTATCAGCGCTATGCACTGCAGCACCTCCGGCGTCTCGATGTCACACCGGGAATTACGGGGCTTTGGCAGGTTACGGCGCGGCGGGACCCATCATTTTACAAGAACATGGAACTCGATTTGCAGTACATCGAGCGCTGGTCGTTGTGGCTCGACATTAGGATCATGGCCCTGACTGCGAAGGCCGTCCTCACCGGAACGGGTGCGTGATGGCTGACTCGGGTGTGCATATTTTTTCCAGCCGCCCATGGCTCCAGACCTTTCCTGAGGAGTTGCCAGCATCAGCCTTAGCTGCAAGTTTGCAGCCCTTTCACTTTCTGATTCGCGTGCCGGCCTTGCTTTTCCTGGCGACATTGTCCGTTTTTGTTTTTCGACCGCCAGACCTGGAATTACACCATCTCGACCGTGTTGCTTTCGTTGTGCTACTCACCTGCGTTCTCATGCGGGCTCTTTTGCTCAAACAAAGGCTGCCCTGGCGATGGTCGGTGTCGGCGCCCATGGCGGGCCTATTGCTTTTGTCGCTCTACACACCTCTCACTCAGCCCTATGACGCCCACACCTGGAGCTTATTTGCGGCGAAGATTGTGGTGCCATTCACGCTTTTCCACCTGGCCCAGCTTGTCTTCTCCGACGACCGCGCTCTCCTGCACTTCGAGTGGTTCTCGCTGCTGGTGCTGGGATATCTCACAGTGGTCGCCATTGCATCCCTAGTCGGAGCGACTTGGCTCATCTTTCCCAAGTACATTCTGAATGAAAGCCTTGGGATACATGCAGACCGTGCCCGCGGCCCTTTTTTGCAAGCGGTCGCAAATGGGATGGCGCTGAACCTACTCGGCTTGCTGGCGCTCGATTCCTGGCGCAGACGGCAGTTGCGCGGTCTAGTCTCGATTTTCCTCGCCTTTGTGCCAATTGCAATTCTAGCCACAATGACTAGAGCAGTCTGGTTGTCTTTTGCGACCTCCACAATCTGCTTACTGATGATCGCCCGCGACTCTCGCGTCCGGCGTGCGTGTGCAGGTCTCGTCTTTGCGGCCGCTATAGGAATCATCTTCGCGCTCAGCGTGAGTGGCTGCCGGTCAGCGCTGCGAGATCGGCTGGAAGAACAGAGTCCAGTCGAGTTTCGTCTGTCCATCTACGAAGTCAGCTGGGACATGATTTGGGAAAAGCCGTGGCTCGGCTGGGGCCAGAATCGGATGCCGGCTGAGATTGCCAAGAGAATGTCGGATTACCGCCCCGACAGCTACTGCGCTCACAGCAGCTACTTAGAGATCCTCATCGAGCAGGGATTCGTCGGACTAGCGCTGTACATCTGGATGGTCGCGGGTTTACTCCGGTTGGGTGCGCCACGAGCAAACGACACATTCGGCATAAAGGCAATTGACAGCGACTTCCGCAGGCTATGGGTCGTGATGCTAGGCGTGTATCTGCTCAACGGCGCATTCGTTGTCGTGAATTACCAGTTTGTAAACGCATTCCTCTTCACAGTTGGCGGGATTGTGGCCGCGAAACCTGCGTCATCACGCAATGCCCTGCGAGACTAAGATCAAAACCTTTGTTCACCTAAACGAATCGCCCGTTGCCGGGATGGCAGGTTCGACGCCTCAGACTGCGCTTCGCGCTGCACCGCAACTGAACGGGCTGGCCACTCGCAGCGGGATCTATCTGACTGCGAGGTATGGCTTGAGCATCCTGGTCAGCATCGGGAACATGTTCCTGCTGACGCGTTGGATTGGCCCGCACGCCTACGGTCTCTTCGTCACTGCGGTTGGACTCACGACCGTTCTGGGGAGTCTCACGCGCTTTGGTGTGGACACGTATCTGGTCCGCTGTGAACCACCGCCGCAACGCGCTCAGTACAACGTTGCGTTCACCCTCATTCTCATCAATTCTTTCGCGCTGGCTGCTTTGGGCCTGCTTTGTGTTCCATTGCTAAAGATTTGGTATGCGGGGGACGAGTTCACTGCGCCGTATTTAGTGCTATTAATCACCGTCCCTCTCACTGGAGTTGCCGGGCTGCCGATGGCCAAACTGGAGCGTGATCTGGATTTTCATGCCGTCGCGGGAATTGAACTGGGAGGACAGGTCCTGGCATTCGCAGTGGCGGCAATCCTGGCGTGGCGCGAATTCGGGGTATGGGCTCCAGTTACTGGTCTGTTTTGTTGGCAAGTTTTCGCTTTGGCAGCGGCGTGCATGGCCGCTCGTTTCTCCCCAGGTATCGCGCTACGCAGACAGGAGGCGCGGCGGATGCTGACATTCGGCCTGGGTTTCGCGTCATCCATGCGGATGTGGCAATTGCGATGTCTGGTCAATCCGCTGTTGGTAGGACGATTTGCAGGAGCAGAAGGAGTGGCGCTAGTTGCATTGGCGCTGCGCGTAGCCGAGGGAATTGGATTTTTGCGTACGGCTGCCGGGCGACTTGCGATTGCAGCTCTTGGACGTCTGCGAGATGACCGCGATTCTCTGAGAAAGGCGCTTGAACGGGCACTGCAGCTGCAGGTTGTCATTCTTGGCCCACTGCTCTGCCTATTCGCACTCTGTGGGCCGTGGCTCGTCCCCCGAGTCATGGGCGCACGATGGACGGGAGTATTGGATATCTATCCCTTTGTAGCGATCGGCGTATTGCTCAGCTCGGTGTTCAATTTGCAAGCTTCAGCCTTGTTCGTGATCGGGGAACAGTGGGCGGTGCTAAAGGCGTTTTCCTGCCATGTCGGACTGTTGGCGCTCACAACCTTTCTGCTTTTACCCCGGCTCGGAATCGTAGCCTACGGATGGGCCGAACTAATCGCCTGCGCGGGGTATTACTTCATCCATTCTGCACTTTCGACGGCGGCCCCAATCTCATACCGCAAGGTTGCAAGGTGGCTGGCCCTCTTTATTTCGATGCTCGCCATAACTGGCGGACGGAGCCTAACGCTCGGAACTTTAGCCGTGACACTTGTCATTGGTCTGGCCACGATCGCAGGATGGCTTAGCACTCGGTTACACCCCTGGGACATTCGATCCGTTCAAACTGAACGCGTTCACGTTCTGTACCGGCAAGTTCGAACCTTCTTGGTTAAAGCCAGGATCCGAGGATGTAGTTACATTGCCGCAGTAGCGCGCTTTGAAGTCATGAGGCTGATGTATCGCGTCGGAGGTGCGCTGAACCGGGCAAAGACTTCCCCTACTGGCCGCGCGAAGCAATGCGGTTCCCCTACGCGAGAGTTTGCCAGAAATGACGTCTGTCTGGCAGAGGCAGTGCCAGTTGGGCGATTTCATTTCGCGGCTGGCGATATTCCGCTGATCGTGGAGCATGTCCCAATCTTTTGAAGAGACGAACTGTCGAGGAAGCGAACCGCATTCTCGCCCATCGATTTATGTTTCGAAACCGAGAAGAACAATTTGCCTGCGGTGTGAACTGGGATTCCTGTCCCGACGGCAATCTCTCCTGGCGATGGGACCTGAATCGCCATCGCTTCTTCCTGACCCTGGCAGCCGCGCACTATTACACCGGTGAGCATCAGTACATCCAACACATGCTCGAGCTCTGGAACCATTGGATCCAAACGAACCCAGCAGGAGAAAACGGCAATTGGAAGCATCCGTTTGAGGTGGCCGCCAGGCTACAGAACTGGCTTTGGGCGTATTTCCTTCTGGCGTATTCCTCTCAATCGAGACCTCACGACCTGCTGCAGTTGGAAAGCGCATTACTCGAGCACGCCCGCCACGTTGCGAACCATCTGGAATATCACTGGCCCAACAATCATCTGCTGCTGGAAGCAAAGGCCCTGTACGCCTTTGCCCTATCGTTTCCACACCTCGACAAAGGAAAAAGATTCTTAACGCGCGCTCAACGGGTCCTGACGACGGAGGTCTTCAAGCAAATTCTTCCGGATGGATCGCACGCCGAGCTCAGTTCCATGTATCACCGTATTGTGTGTGGCGAACTGGAAGAATTGCTCCTGCTAGCTGAGCGCGCAGGCGCGCCTCTGCCGGACCGGATCGCTGAAAGAATTCGCAGGATGCACTCTTTTTCGGGAGCAATGGTACGGCCCGATAACTCCGTACCACTGCTCGGAGATTCTGCGGAGAAAGACACGTACTTACGCTTCGACTCTATGAACATTGACTACTCTGACCTGAACTACTGGCTCTGGCCAGGTCCGAGTCGACGCAAATTCTCGAAATGTCGGCCAGAGGTTTCGGCAAGGCCCGGAATACAACTGTTCCCTGACGCTGGATATGCTTTCTTACGCAGTCCGGATGAGCAAGCTCACGTCAGCTTCGACTGTGGGCAATTCAGTCGTTGTGAAACGCAAAACCATGGTCACAGCGATGCGCTGAGCTTCGAACTTTGGATCAACGGACACGCCGTTCTAGTCGATCCCGGTGTTTATTTTCCCTGGAATGACGATAGCAGCTGGGCTGCTCACTTCCGCAGCACGGCTGCACACAACACGGTAGAAATCGACGGCAAGTCGCAATCTGAGATTTCCCCCTGGTGCGACGTTCGCCGCACGGCAAAATGTCAGATTTTTCGCCAAGCGGTTGATGCGGACTGCGCGACCATTTCGGCTCAATGTGTTCCTTATTGGAGCAATGGAGATGATGTCCGCCATACACGTGAAATTTCGCTTAGCCAAGGACACTTGAAGATACGCGACCGAATCGATGGGATCGGTGTCCATTCATTGGCCTGGTCATTCCAATTCCTGCCCGAACTCGACGTCGTTCATCGGCACGGTTCCCTCGAAGGCAGTGTTTCTGGCAAGGAGCTTTTTTCGCTCGCGAATCCGAGGCCGGAACAACTTCTTTTGGAGCTGTTTTACGGGCACAAGAACCCTTTGCGTGGATGGGCTTCCCGAGATACCTCCCACGCAGTTCCGGCTCCGCTGGCACGCTTCTCGACTCGAACACTGTTGCCTTTCGAGACCGAATTTGAAGTTATTTTTTATTCTCATCCGCAGATCAGCTGATGCCCACCATTGCGTATCTTGCGAATCAGTTCCCTTCCCCGGTGGAACCGTATGTAGTCGACGAAATTCTGGCGCTTCGCAAAATTGGGGTAGAGGTTGTTCCTTGTAGCGCGTGGCAAGCTCCGCCAAGCACGGATCCGCGCGAAGCCTTGTTGGCGCGCGAAACCTTATGCCTGATGAGTTCGAAGTGGAGAGTGATGCTTTATGGGGCGTGGCTGTGTCTCTGCCGCCTGCCGACGCTCTGGGAGTTCATCGCGCGAGTGCTGTTTCACGGTCCGGAATCTCCTTGGCGGCGTTTGAAGGCTCTCTGCCATACGGCATTGGGCGCCTACGCTGCTCATGTGTTAGCCGGGCGTGGAGTGCACCACATCCATGTCCACCATGGATATTTCGCGGCCTGGGTCGCAATGGTTGCCGCGCGATTACTCGGTATCAGCTACAGCATGACTTTGCACGGCTCGGATCTGCTGGTACATGACGCATACCTGGACGTGAAGCTTAGT
>JBLNFC010000298.1:0-3721 GCA_050263355.1 Acidobacteriota bacterium | reverse complement strand
GGCGGTCTTTCTCGGGGGATTGAAGAACGGCGTCTTCACCACCGTCGCGCCGACTTTCAACCGGATCGCCTCAATCGTAATCTCCATCTGCACTTTGTTTCCGAGGTGCGACTGATCCGTGTCGATGCTAGCCAACGCAATCATCTTTTTCAGCAGTGGAGACCAGGTAGTCGAAGTCGCTTTGCCGATATGTTTATCCCCGGCGTAGACCGGCACCGGCACGCGCGACGCCTGGCTCGGCGCCTGCGGCGCTAGACCGAACTTGTCATAGAGGTTCTCGACCTCCGTCCACTGCACCTCAAGTCCAACTAACTGCCGTGCGACGCCGCGACGGTTATCCTCAAACAGGGCGGAGCGTCCGATGAAATTCTCCTTCTCCAGGTGCACCATCTTTGCGAAGCCGAGTTCATACGGCGAATACTTCTGCGACTCAATCAGTGCCTTTTTGCTGCTGGTGTAATCGACTTCTATCAGCAGCAGCCCTGCCTCGATACGCGCCACATCCAACGCGAGCATCCCGGCTGCGTGCAGGTCGAATGCTCTTCCCTTCTCCGCAATGGCATCCCACACCTTAACCGCGTCTTTCCACGGCATCCATATCTCATAGCCCAGGTCTCCGGTATATCCCGTGCGCGATATATCAACCGCCACCCCGCCTATTTTGCCGCTGGTTACGCGAAAGTATTTGAGATTAGCAATGTCGGCTTCCGCCACACTCTTCAGCAGCTTGCCCGAGGTCGGTCCTTGTAACGCAAGCGCCGCTGTTTGCTCAGAAATATCCTCAATCTGAACATCCATGTTGATCCCATTTTGCCGGAACCATCGCAGGCTGGGATCGGCGGCCGTCCAGCGATACTTGTTCTCTTCGAGCCGGGTAATCGTGCCATCGTCAATTACTTTGCCGTGCTCGTCGCACCAGCAGCAGTAAATTACCTGCCCAACTTTGACCTTGTTTACGTCGCGCGTAATGATCCGGTTCACCAGCTTTGTGGCATCGCGGCCCGTGATCATGTACTTGTACAAAGGCGAGATATCGATCAGGGCTGAAGCATTGCGGATGGCGTTGTACTCGTGCTCGTGGTGAACTTCGTAGACACTAACCGTGTAGTATCCCGACCACTCGCGATAATTCAGGCTTTGGCAGAGAGCGAAAGTACGCTCGTGAAAGGCAGTTCCGACTGGCAAAGGGTTCCTCGCAGATTAACTGAGTCTCGCGGGATTATAGCCACTGCCGCTCGCCAGCAGCAAGCAGCTTACGCGTGACTTCAAGTCATCGCGAAGGTTGGAGACAAAAACATCATGCGCAGGTAGAATGTGTTTTCGTCTTCCAGCTCCCGAAAAAGCTATGTCACCACTTTGGAGCGTTCTTCTAACCTGGACCGTGCTGCCCAGCGGCCTCTAAGTGCCGGTGCTGCACGTCGGCTCGTGCGTCCGCACTCCGAAAGTCTTCGGCTTCACAGCTGGCCACGCGCATATTCGCGAAGATTTGCTTACGTTGCCCGACTAAATTGCTGATCTCAGCTCAACCTGTGAGCTGATCCAAGGACAAAAGGTTATGGCAGTCACCAATGGTGCCGGATCGAAGTACGATGTTGTTGTCATCGGCGGAGGCCACAACGGCCTCGTCAATGCCGCTTACCTGGCGCGCGCGGGCAAGAAGGTTCTTGTGCTCGAACGCCGTCACGTTCTCGGCGGCGCCGCCGTCACCGAAGAAATCTTTCCCGGCTTCAAGTTCTCCGTGTGTTCTTATGTGGTCTCGCTACTGCGGCCTGAAATCATCCGCGACCTCGACCTCCCGCGCCACGGACTTGAGATTCTCCCCCTCGATGGAACCTTCACGCCTATGCCGAATGGCGACTACCTGTGGCGGGTGAACGATCACGGCAAGACCCATCGCGAGATTGCCCGCCATTCGAAGGTTGACGCGGAAGCTTACGACGAGTTCGGCAAAGCCATGCAGGCCATGTGTCGCTTCGTGAAGCCGATTTTGGCCATGGTGCCGCCTGATCCTACGACTCTGAATCCGCGCGAACTGATGAAGCTCCTCTTCATCGGCCGCCGCTTCCAAGGCATGACCAGTGAGGACAAGTACAACCAGGTCCAGTTGATGACCATGAGCGCCATCGATTTTCTCGATCAATGGTTCGAAACCGATGTGCTCAAGGCCACTATGTCGGCGTCAGGAATCATCGGCACCTTCCTCGGCGTGCGCTCGCCTGGAACTGCCTACGTTCTTCTCCATCACTACATGGGCGAGATCGATGGCGCTTTCCGCTCCTGGGGATTTGCACGCGGTGGTACCGGCGCCATCTCTAATTCAATCGCGGAAGCGGCGAAAGAAGCTGGCGTCGAGATCCGCACCAAGGCTCCCATAGCGAAAATATTAGTGAAGGAGGGCCGCGCCAAAGGCGTCGTGCTCCAGAATGGCGATGAGATTTACGCCGATGTCATATCTTCCAGCGTGGATCCCCGGCATACGTTCATCAACTTCATGGAACCGGGTAATGTTCCGGATGAATTCCTGGAAGAAGTTCGACGTTACAAGTTCCGCGGATCGTCGGGAAAGGTGAACCTGGCGCTCGATGCGCTGCCGGATTTCAAGTGCATGCCCGGACTGGGCGCTCACCTCCGTGGCGCCATGTCGATTTCGCCCAGCGTCGAGTACATGGAACGGGCGTACGACGACGCCAAATACGGAAACTTCTCGCGCCGTCCCTATATCGACATGGTCATCCCTTCGCTGACGGATCCTTCGGTTGCGCCTCCGGGCAAGCACGTCATGTCATGCTTCGTGCAGTACGCGCCCTACAAACTGCGGCCCGGCTTGAACTGGGACGACCAGAAGGAAGCGTTCGGCAATAACGTGATCGATACGATCTCCGAATACGCGCCTAACATCAAGAACATCATCATCGGAAAACAGGTCGTAACCCCGCTCGACCTGGAACGAGAATTTGGCTTGTCGGAGGGCAACATCTTTCAAGGTGAGCTGTCGTTGGAGCAGCTCTTCTTTCTGCGGCCGGTTCCGGGCTGGGCGCAGTTCCGGACACCCGTTAAGAATCTCTACATGTGCGGCTCGGCCACCCATCCCGGTGGTGGCATCATGGGTGCCAACGGCAGATTGGCGGCGCTCGAGATCCTGAAAGATCACAAGGGGGCTGCTTAAATGGCTGAAACACGCGATGTCATTATCATCGGTGGCGGCCACAACGGGCTGGTCACCGCTTTTTATCTCGCGCAGGCCGGACACAAACCACTCGTGCTTGAGCGTCGCTCGCAGATCGGCGGAGCGGCTGTCACCGAAGAATTCTCTCCCGGCTTCCGTTGCTCCACTCTCGCCCATGTCGCGGGCCCGCTTCGGCCTGACATCGTGCGCGACATGCAACTCGAGCGCCATGGCCTGAGGTTCATCACGCCAGAGATCGGAGTTGTCGCGTTATCCCCTGACAACCGGGCTCTCATCCTGCACAACGATGCGCAGAAGTCGTCGCAGGAAATTGCCAACTTTTCACAGAAGGACGCCGCCAGGTACCCCGAGTTCCAGGATTCGCTGGGCAAACTTGGCAAGGTGATCGGCGATGCGCTGCTGTTGCCGCCTCCTAACATCGACCGCCCCAGCACCGGGGATCTGTGGGGCATGCTTCAAACGGGACGCGGCATTCGCAAGCTCGGCAAGAAAGACATGTTCCGCCTGCTGCGCTGGGGACCGATGGCCGTCGCC
>JBLNFC010000297.1:0-8755 GCA_050263355.1 Acidobacteriota bacterium | reverse complement strand
TAATTCCGTACACAACACCCGCGGCACCACAGAGCGATAGCGCCACCACCGCGCCATGCAGTGCTTCCCATGGAGCACTCACGATGGCGGATACAAAGAGCACAGCGCAGAAATGCACGACCGTCGGAGTGCCGAAGGCGCGAATTTCCCGCATACTCCTTGCCGCCTGATTCTCCGCAATTAGTGCGATAACCACGAATTGCAGGCCAGTCAGCGCGCCCGCCGAAGATCCGACAATGACGTAAAAGCTTTCCCATCGATCGAGAAGCGAAGCTGTGTCCATTGACAAAGGACCTCCATTCTCATCCGGGATAAACCAGCCCTCTTTATATCCCCTCTTCTATCTGCTTACTCTGTCATCCTGAGCGGAGCGGGAGTTCACAACGTGAACTTCCGGGGCAGTCGAAGGACCCCACCAATGTCTGCGCCACCGTAACAACGGCAAGGCATTCTCCCCGCGCACCTCGATCGCCCGCAAAAGAAAAAAGCGGCTGGAGCACCGCTTTGCTTCGACCCGTAACCTGGTTCCTATTTACTTGCCTTTGAGCATCTCGAGTACGCGATCGAAGTCCTCCAGAGTCGCGTATTCGATCACGATCTTTCCTTTCCCGCGGCGATCACGAATGCGTACCCGGACACCTAAGCTCCGTTCCAGATCCTGCTGCGCCGCTCGTACATTGGGATCAACCCATCGGGAACGTGGTTCCTGCTGCGCTTTTTCGAGTGGTACCTTGATATGGAAAATCAGGCTCTCCAGCTGCTCCACCGACATGCGCTTCTCGACCGCCTTCATTGCCGCCTGGCTCATCTGGGCCTGAGTATCGAGGCTTAGCAGGAGACGCGCGGTGCTGAATTCAAGCTTTCTTTGCGCAACCAGCAGCTGGACGTCCTCGGGCAAGCGCGTCAGTCGCATGTAGTTGGAGACGGACTCGCGCGACATGCCTATGCGCAAGCCAATCTGCTCCTGGGTCAAGCCAAAATCCCGGCTCAAGCGGCTGAACGCCTGCGCCTGCTCCAGCGGATTCAGATCCGCCCGCTGCAGGTTCTCGACGATGGTCATCTCCGCCGCTTGCTCGTCAGACACGATCCGCAGGGTTGCAGGAATTGTGGCCAGTCCTGCCAGCTTGGCCGCACGGCAGCGCCGCTCTCCGACGATAAGAAGGTAACGGCCTTCCTTGCTCGGCCGCACCACAATCGGCTGCAGGACACCGCTTACCTTGATCGAATCTGCGAGTTCTTGCAGTTCTTGTTGTTCAATGTGAACCCGCGTCTGATAAGGATTGGGGTCTACCAGGTCGAGCGCAATCGTAATTACTTCGCCATCGGCAGGCTGGCGGGCCATCTCCGCTCTTATCTCGCGCGCTATGGCGCTTGTCCCGATTACCGCGGGAGCGGCCTCGTTGATCGTACGCGCCGGTTCCTCGCCGGAAGCTCGGACATTAGCAGGTGCTTGCACTGGCCCCGTGGACGATCGCCCGTTCGTACCGGTCCCGGGCGCGTTCTTATCCGTTGTCGGTGGCGCCGCGGGTGATACTACGCGAGGGCCGCCGGGGAGTAGCGATTCGAGTCCCCTGCCTAGCGCTTTTCTCTTTTCCGCTGTTGTGCTCATATTCTGATCCGATCCTCCGAATTTCCCGTTTCATCGCTCGAGATGCGGGCTGAAGTGCGCGTTCTTCATATATAGATATCCGTCTATATAGACAGTCATCGATCTAGGCCGGCTGATCCATTGCCACCGGTGCCGTCTCCGCCAGGTAATGCGACATGATTTCCTTGGCCAGGCGGATGTAGCTTTCCGCGCCTTTCGACCGTACGTCGTAGACCAGGGCGGGCTTGCCGTGGCTGGGCGCCTCCGCCAACCGTATGTTGCGCGGCACCGTGGACGAGCAAAGCTTCTCGCCGAAATACCGCTTTAACTCGGCCATCACCTGCTGGGCCAGGTTGGTGCGATCATCCAGCATGGTGAGCACCACGCCTTCGATCGCCAGATTCGGATTGAAACTCGCCCGGATGCGCTCCACCGTATCCAGCAACTCGCTGATGCCTTCCAGCGCGAAGTACTCCGCCTGCATGGGAATGAGCACCGTATCCGCCGCGACTAGCGAGTTGAGTGTGAGCAGATCGAGCGCGGGGGGACAATCGAGCACGATGAACTCAAAGCGTTCCCGGAGAGGAGTGAGGGCATCGCGGAGTCGAAACTCCCGGCGCTCACCGTCAACCAGCTCGATGTTTGCCCCAATCAGATTCTTGTGAGAGGGCAGCAGCCAAAGCTGCTCGAGTTCGGTTTTCTGTAATGCCTCTTCTCCCGACGCAACTCCCATCAGGACATCGTAGGTGCTGATTCGATCGGGATCTTTGACAAGACCAAGTCCGCTGGTGGCATTCGATTGGGGATCGCAGTCAACGAGGAGAGTGTTGACTTCTGCCGCCGCAAAGGACGAGGCCAGGTTGATGGCAGTCGTAGTTTTCCCAACGCCACCCTTCTGGTTGGCTACCGCGATTACGCGTCCCATTTAGTTTTTGGAGAATCCAGAGATGGGCGCAGAATAATGCCATTCAACTTCGAATGCAACGCACAACTGTGTGCAAAACGAAGAATCTTGTGCAAATGCGGCAAGCAGCTCTACTAATCTACTTTGTTGTTGTCCATGTTCCACGTGGAACAGCGTGCAGTTGAATATGTGTTCCACGTGGAACGCGGTGCGCGCTGTGGCGAGAATCTGCGGCGTCGTTTCAATTGCAACGAAATCAATCTACCGATCGATGTCGCAACGAGACGTTCCCGCGCTCTGGTCCATAACGGAGTGGAGTTTACTGCACAGGGGCAAGCCAACTTCTCTTGCGGGAACCGTGGTGGATTATCGTAAGCGCGGAATCTGCGTCGCGCTGGAGAGTGTTCCATGAGGAACATCGTGGCTGGTAGTCCGGAAATAGCCTATGCGGGGAACGGCCCTATTCCACCGGCCCGCGTTTTCTGAAATTTTCGTTTGCACCGTGCACTTCATCCAGTACGACCATGCATGCGAGCGTCACGTTGCCCGTAGGAGGGTCACAGATGCTTGGAGCCATGCTTCGGTACCATCGATGATCAGTTTCGGAGAAAGCGCCGCCCTGAATAGCTGACTGAAATCAGGAATGCTTCGCGTGTTCCACGTGGAACACTGTTACCGTGAAGTTGGTAAGCTGTTCAATCAATCGTGCGCGCTTCGCCTCTTCGCGGTTGCCATCCGGGAGTTTTCCCACATTTCTTCGCCAGACGTAACTAACGGAAGCGACAGCAAGGGAAGTGACCGCGTTCGTTCCACCCGTTGTCAAAGTAGGTTCGTGTTAACCAATATGGTTCCTGGACGAACCAGTTGTTTCAGGGGAAGACAGCTCAGCGAAAAAGCACGCCCGATGTGCAATAATCAAGATTTCGGTAACCGTGTTCCACTTTTGCACCCGCATGGCCGCGATCCGGAAGCATGAATGCCCCGAAAGCTCCGCTGTCTTCCACTCGTTAACTACCTTGATTCTGAGTTACTACGACGGAACCTGCTCTTTCGCTACCTACGAGCAGCACCCGCGACGTGGATATTGGGATTCGAACAGGATTTTGCCACCGAAAACTGGGAAGCAATGTCGTTGCCGCTGAAATCTGCCCCTCTCCCACCAGCAGAGCCAACCGGCCTTCAGGCTCGAGAAGTTTTGCCGCGACCGGAAGCACATCCTCGAAACGCTCCACCGCGCGCAGGGTAACAACGTCGAAGATCCTGTCCTGGAGGGCCTCCGCACGACCGGCGAAGACGTCGATCTCAGTCAACCCAAGGTGACGAATGATCTCTCGCAAAAAGGTCGCCTTCTTCTGCTGTGACTCGATGAGCTCTACCCGCAGGAAAGGAAAACACAGCTTCATGGGTATCCCCGGAAATCCAGCACCAGAACCGACATCGACGAGATGGGGGCTCGACTCGATCGCTGTCTGCGCGAACAGGTGCCCGGCAGCAAACATGGATTCGCCGAAGTGCCGGGTTACGATCTGCTCCGGATCGCGGACTGCCGTGAGATTCAGCTTCTGATTCCAGCGTACAAGTATATCGATGTATGTCGATATATTTGTTAGCTGCGCTTCGCTCAAAGGAAACGTGACGAAGGGTTGTAGAAGTTTCGAGATCAGCTCGCTGTCCATAGTTTCGGAAGCGGAAAGTATCTCAGAATTCCACGTCCCATGAAGCCGTCCCTTGCTCACCCGACAACATAGCGTGACGGCTGACGCATGGGCGTGCAGCCCTCACAATTTTCCAACCGGCTCACGATGAGGTTTAAGATTCAAGCATGGGTCCAGCTGAAGCGAAATTGAGGCTGCGCACGCTGCCAGTGTCAGCGCGAGGAGCGTCGCGGCTGCGCAGCGGGCACTTTTGGGTCTACCGTTCCGATGTGCTCTCGCCGGACGGAATAGGGCCCGGCGAACTGGTGGCGATAGCCGATCCCCGGGGAAAGTTCCTTGGCACGGGCCTCTACAGCAGCTCGTCGCAGATCGCTCTGCGACTCTTCTCCACGGAACTGATCGAAGATTTTGCTCAAGTCCTGCGCGAGCGCGTCAGCGAAGCTATCCGTTACCGCGAAAAAATCGTGAAGGACACGGATGCGTATCGCGTGGTATTCAGCGAAGCCGACCTTTTGCCCGGCATCATTGTCGACCGCTACAACGACATGATTGCCCTGCAGGTCCTCACGCAGGCGATGGACGCCGAGCCTGTACGACAAACCCTCATCCAGGAGCTGCTCTCTCGCCTGCAACCTGCAAGCATCGTGGAGCGGACGGAAGCTCGGGTCCGGGAACTGGAGCAACTCGCGCCGCGCGAAGCCGCCCTGATCTTTGGCGAAAAGAGCAGCACTCAGTTCAGCATGAACGGCGTGCGGTTCCATTATCCGGCCCTGGCTGGACAGAAGACGGGCGCGTTCCTCGATCAACGGGAAAACTACCGAGCGGCGCGCGAATACGCTCATGGGGAAGCACTGGACGTCTTTTGCTACCAGGGAGGCTTTGCCCTCCACCTCGCCCAGACTTGCTCGCACGTGACGGGCATCGACAGCTCCCGCCCGGCGCTGGAAGTGGCGGACCAGAATGCCACCTTGAACGGCCAGCAGGTCGAATGGCTGGAGGGCAACGCCTTTGACGTTTTGAAGGATTACGCCACTGCCGGCCGGCAATACGACACCATCGTCCTGGACCCGCCGGCTTTTGCCAAATCGAAGAAGAACCTGGATACCGCCTTGCGCGGATACAAAGAACTCAATCTACGGGCTTTGAAGATGCTGCGGCCGGGCGGGATCCTCGTGACCTGCTCGTGCTCTTATCACGTCGGCCAAGCCGACTTTCTCCGGATGATCGCGGACGCTGGCAACGACGCACGTCGCCACATTCGCGTTCTCGAGGTCCGAAGCCAAGCCAAAGACCATCCCATCGTGCCTGCGATACCCGAGACGAGCTACCTGAAAGCCGTCTTCGTGCACGTAAGCGATTGATATTAAGACATATTTTTGTACTTGACAACGTTACACTCATATTTTATGCTTCCTTTACGCTAATTATGAATCCAAGGTAGCGATGCTACCCACAATTTTCGAAGGAGGAAGTTAAGTCATGACAGTTCTGACGCGTTGGGATCCTTTCCGTGAGTTCACCACCCTGCAAGACCGCATGAACCGGCTGTTTCAGGATTCGTACGGCAACCAGGGCCGGGAAGAGGCTCTGGCGACCAGCAGCTTTGCGCCGGCAGTCGACGTTTACGAGGATGAGCACAAGATCACACTGAAGATCGAAGTCCCGGGAATCGACGAGAAGGACATCGACATTCGGGTCGAGAACAACCTGCTCACGGTTCACGGCGAGCGCAAGTTCGAGAAAGAAGAGAAAGAAGAGAACTATCGCCGGGTGGAGCGCCAGTATGGAAGCTTCACACGTTCGTTCAACCTTCCGAATACCGTCGATGCTGAGAACATTAGCGCCGACTATGATCGGGGCGTACTGAAAGTGCAGTTGGCGAAGAAAGCCGAGGCAAAACCGAAGCAGATCAAGGTCAACGTCGGCAGCGCGAAAGCCATTGAAGGCAAGGAAGCGAAGGGAGCCGGCCGAGCTGCATAAGTGAACAATACGGCGACGCACGTGATGTGCTTTTGGGGAGGCGGCTAGTTCCATGCGCCTCCCTTAGTTTTGCTTGCAGGCTGCGCGATTTTTTCTTTTTGGCGCGCGTAGTGTGCGCCTCAAGTCATCCAAATAGAGACGCTGTTATCAGGAGTTAAACATGGCAATTCGTTGGGACAAATTCACCGTCAAGGGTCAGGAAGCGGTGCAGCGCGCAAGCGAGCTTGCGTCCGAGCACGGGAACCCGGAGCTGCTGCCCTTGCACATGCTGGCTGCCCTGGTCGAGGACCGGGAAGGCATTGTTCCTCCCGTTCTGGAGAAGATCGGCATCGGGGTCCAGTCAATTTTGAACGACGTGTACAAAGAAATGGATCGCTTGCCCAAGGTTTCCGGCGGCGCAGCACAACCCACAATGTCTCAGGGTTTAAATCAGCTGCTCGACCGTGCATTCAAGGAAGCCGACAATTTCAAGGATGAGTACGTCTCCACCGAGCACCTGCTCTTGGCAGCGACGGAACTGAAGCGGGATGCGGCGCAAGAAATTCTTGCGCGACATGGAGCCAATCACGACGCAATCCTGCGCGCGCTGACGGCAGTCCGAGGCTCGCAGAAGGTCACCGATCAGAATCCTGAAGCCAAGTACCAGGCGTTGGAACGCTACGCCAAAGATCTGACCGAACTCGCGCGCCGCGGCAAGCTCGATCCGGTCATCGGCCGTGACGAGGAGATTCGCCGGGTGGTGCAGGTGCTTTCGCGGCGCACTAAGAACAACCCCGTTTTGATCGGGGAACCCGGCGTGGGTAAGACTGCTATTGTCGAAGGCCTGGCGCAGCGAATCATCTCCGGAGACGTTCCCGAAGTTCTCCGCAACAAGCGAGTGGTCGCTCTCGATCTCGGCTCCATGTTAGCGGGAGCAAAATACCGCGGCGAATTCGAAGACCGTTTGAAGGCGGTTCTCAAAGAGATTGAAGATTCCCAAGGTCAAATCATTCTTTTCATTGACGAGTTGCACACGCTGGTAGGAGCGGGAGCCGCAGAAGGCGCCATCGATGCTTCCAACATGCTGAAGCCGGCGCTGGCGCGAGGAGAGCTGCGCGCCATTGGCGCCACAACTCTGAATGAATATCGCAAATACATCGAGAAAGACGCAGCACTGGAGCGCCGTTTCCAAATCGTTTTCGTGGGCGAGCCGAACGTGGAGGACACGATTGCCATCCTGCGCGGCTTAAAAGAACGCTATGAAGTTCATCACGGGGTGCGCATCAAGGACTCGGCCATTGTCGCGGCAGCGACTTTGTCGCATCGCTACATTTCCGATCGCTTCCTGCCTGACAAGGCAATCGACTTGATCGATGAGGCGGCCGCATCGTTGCGCATACAAATCGATTCCATGCCGACGGAGATCGACCAGTTAGAACGTCGCGCTACGCAGTTGGAAATTGAAAAACAGGCGCTGAAGAAGGAAGACGATCCGAACTCGCGCGAACGGCTTGCCGCTCTCGACAAAGAACTGGCCAATGTGCGCGAGAAATCGAATGCCTTGAAGGCCGTCTGGAAGCAGGAGAAAGATCTGATTGCTCGCACACGCGCTCTGAAGGAGAAGCTGGAGCAGCTCAAGATCGAGGAGCAAGCCGAAGAGCGCAAGGGCAATCTGCAGCGCGTCGCGGAAATCCGCTATGGACTGATGCGGCAGACGCAGGATGAGCTGAGCAAGCTCACCGCTCAGATGGACGGGGATGGCCGCAGCACTCGAATGCTGAAAGAAGAAGTGGATGAAGAAGACGTCGCCCGTATCGTGTCGAAGTGGACGGGCATACCCGTGTCGAAGATGCTCGAAGGCGAAGTGAAGAAGCTGGTCAATATGGAGGACCGGCTGCGTCAGCGCGTTGTGGGACAGGATATCGCCCTGCAGCATGTGGCCAACGCCATTCGCCGTTCACGGGCAGGATTAAGCGATCCCAAACGTCCTATCGGCTCGTTCATCTTCCTGGGCCCAACCGGCGTTGGGAAAACGGAGTTGGCTCGTGCCCTGGCCGAATTTCTCTTTGACGACGAGCACGCCATGATACGCATCGACATGTCGGAGTACATGGAGAAGCACGCGGTCTCGCGCCTGATTGGTGCCCCTCCGGGATACGTGGGCTACGAAGAAGGCGGACAATTGACCGAGCAGGTGCGGAGACGGCCATATGCGGTTGTGCTGTTCGACGAAATTGAGAAGGCGCATCCGGACGTGTTCAACGTACTGCTTCAGATGATGGACGACGGACGTCTCACTGACGGCAAGGGTCGAACCGTGGATTTCCGTAATACGGTAATCATCATGACGTCCAATATCGGATCGGCGTATCTCCAGGCCGAGAATATCTCTACCCCGGCGGCATTTGAGAGCGCGCAGAAGCAGGTCATGAATGCTCTGCACGCGCATTTCAAACCGGAGTTCCTGAACCGAGTGGACGACATCATTGTGTTCAGCCCATTGGGCAAGGATCAGCTGGTAAAGATTATCGAGTTGCGGTTGGAGGATTTGCGGCGGCTTTTGGCCGAGCGGAAGATCTCAATTGAACTGACGGACCGCGCCAAGGAAGTCCTGTTCACCGAAGGCTTCGATCCGAACTTCGGGGCTCG
>JBLNFC010000296.1:0-9389 GCA_050263355.1 Acidobacteriota bacterium | reverse complement strand
GAGACACGCACCGCCACCTTGTTCAGAATTCGATGGGTCTTTACGCACAGGACGACTGGCAAATCAAGCCACGATTTACCGTTAACTTCGGTTTGCGTTGGGATATTCACGGGAATTTGCGCGATACCAACAATCTTGCCGCCAACTTCTTGCCCAGTCGCGGTCTAGTGCAAGTGGGTCAAGGAATTGATCGTCTGTACAACGTCGACTACCGGGATTTTGGACCACACGCAGGGTTCGCTTGGGACGTTTTTGGATCCGGCAAGACCGCCATCCGAGCGGGTTACTCGATGACGTACGATCTCTGGAATTTTGCTGCGCTGGCGTCACCCTACTCATTCGCGCGGGCGCGTGCTGGAGCGTTCACGCAGCCCAATTTAGGGTTGTTCTCGGTGAGCAATACCGGAGATGTAGGAAATGGTGCCGGCTCAGGATTGCCTCCAAACTCGGTCAATAACGTAGTTGGACAAGGTTGTTTTGATCCGGTAAGCGGCGTGGGCGACTACATCTGTTTCAGCCAAGGGCCGGTCTTTGGTCCGAGTCCCTCAGGTTCGCCGCCATTCAATGCATTTTCGGTGGTCCAAAATTTCAAAACTCCTCGCTACCACAATTACAACCTCAGCATTCAGCAGGAAGTTGCACGCAACAACGTGCTGACCGTGGGCTACTCGGGCCAGCGGGGAGACAACCTTGTTCTCTATCACGACATGAACGCGAGTCCCATCGGCAGCAGTGGGGACGCTACCGAACGGCCATTGTTTGCGCAATTCCCCGATTTGAAGCACATCATTCAAGCCACCAACTCGGGGTACTCTAAATACGACAGCCTACAAGTCTCCTATAACCAGCGCGCCTGGCACGGCTTGGATACACAATACAACCTGACTTGGAGCAAATGCTTTGACACGAACTCCGTCAATCGCGGCGGTGCAGGCGACTATCCGCAAATTAATAACGACAATCCGGTCGGTAGTACGGCGCCGGCACACTACAGTGCACGTGACTCGTACGGCCTCTGTGACCACGACGTACGTTTGAACTTCAACGTAGGCGGGGTGTACTCTTTTCCGGCCATACGTGCTTTGGGCACTCGTCTGGGGAGCGGTTGGCAGCTCAGCACAATCTACACTGCAATCAGCGGCCGACCTTTCACGGCGCTGTTAGGTGGCGGTGGCGATCCATCAGGGCAGGGTCTGACTGGTTCCGCGATCCGCGCCGCTTGGGATGGAACTCCCGTCCATTATCAGCCCCGCAATCCAGATCAGTACGTGGTAGAAAACTTCACCGCATATGACCAACTTGATCCTTGCGGGAGGCCTGGTTCGGATGACCTGGACAATCCTGGGCATTTCTTCGGAGGCCAGCCTCTCTCGCCGTTTTTCGTGCCTTGCGATGGCACGGTCGGCAACTCGCGACGAAACCAACTGATCGGTCCCGGCTTGAGTCAGTGGGACATCACGTTGATAAAAAATACTAAGTTGACAGAAAAGATGAACATCGAACTCCGTTGGGAGGTGTTTAATGTTCTGAACCGGGCCAACTTCCACTATTTCCCAGATAACACTCTCGGGTCCAGCTTCGGCACCATAACGAAGACCTCCGACGTTGCCGTCGGTAATCCTGTGATTGCCCAAGGCGGGCCTCGCAATATGAACTTTGCAATCAAATTCACCTTCTAAGCGGCCGGAAACGATGAATTGGAGGTAATGTGCCGCTTCCTTAGCCACTCGATGGCCGTTGCGATCAGCTCGTCACTTCCTCTCGTCAGTCGTTGGCCGGCGAGCTTTTTCTGTTGTATGTTGCTCTGCCGCTTGCGCATGGTATTCGCCACACACCCAGAACATAAGGCCTATGATGAAGCTCAAGCGATGCCACAGCTATCTTCTCCTATATTGCGTTAATAACAGAGTTGTTATAAAGTCTCCTCGCTTGTCGGGGGCGGTTGATGCCAAACAAGGAGACTTGGGAAGATCTTGCGCGTAGAGCTTTCGAAGAGCGCGATCCTAAGAAACTCAAATCCATCGTCGATGAGCTGCATCGCGCTCTGGATGATCGCGCGCAGAGGATTCGTTCAACTTGGCTACCAAAACGGCCGGGGAAAAGTAAGTGAGATCGGCAGTGCCCATTTCCTACTCAAGTGCGTGTTAACTCGGAAGTGCGCCGACAAGCGTTTGATCTGGTGGCGCGGTGGGGGAAGACGTGTCTGTACATCTGCACCGTCAGCAGCCTAAGTAGACATATCGAAGCCCCGCGGAGATCCATGATTGTCTTTTGGTTAAAACGTGGGCGCAGACGCCGCCAGCTCACCTATTGACCTTGATGGGGAAAGATGGCTGGCCCACGATTTTGTGGGAATCAATTGCCGCGATAGGCGCGCAGTGTTTCGACACCTATAACAAGACGGGAACCAGGTTATCGCGGTTACGGCATGGCCAGTTCAATCTGATACGGCAGCGGAAGGAACCAGTCGCAATCCACCCGAGTCAAATGTCGCCTGAAGCCAAACTCTGGGAATTCCCATGATCCCTTATACTTCATGAAGGATCGTGCCCACTTTTGTTAAGTGACGGTCGATTGTTGACGTGCGCAATGCCAAACGAAATCATCGCGCCTGCAACTGCGAGTGAGCACAAACCTCAAGGTATGTGATCACCATAGATGTTCTGATCGAGTCCGCCCGCGTGTGGACAGAGATCACCGCTCCATGCTCCAGTTGCGGTCGAAAACACTCGACATTGCTTCACATCGGCATTATCGCTGTCCTGGCTGCTACCGGATTCGCGGGGGTCAGCACCGGGCACTGTATTCCGCCAGTCCGTCCATGTACCGAAGGAGAAGTTTCCCATCGAAGTAACCCACAGATAATCGCCAGCGAAAGGCACCGTACGGTTCGAGAACTGTTCATAGTTAGGGTTGGTAGTGACATCACTCAGCCGGGTTTGGTTGGTCCAAGAGGCACCAGCGTCGCTGGACATGGCTGACCAGGCATCAATGGCCGGTCCCGTGTTTCCGTTCGCATCATTCCCTATCGGACGCGTGGGCGAATAGTTTGGGTCTAAGCGACTGTCATACCAAATGGTATGGAGAACTCCGCCGTCTGCCGAAATGTCAGGATAGATCTGGTGACCAGTGCTTTGGTTGTCGATCAGGACCGGCGACGTGCTGAGACCTGTTGCTCCGTCGAGGCGAGTAAAGAAGATCCCAGCTTGGCTACCGGTCCCAAGGCCCACAGAACCGTAGGTTGTACCTGTGGGAACTAAAGTACCGGGCTTGCTGGCGTCGTACACGATGTAAACCCACTCATGAGACTTGTCGTATTGATCGGCGGTGGAACGAACCTGTGTACCCACAGCATCAACGCGGAAAAATGTGTAGCCGGAAGCACAATGCTCATTAAAGTCTCCGCACTCTCGAGTGATGCTCCCCGCTGCAGCAACATCCTCCGCTCCTGCCAGAGGATCGTCCTCTGAACTCGTCGGTATGAAGATCGGTATTGGGTCAAGCACATCCAGTGGGCGATAACGGAGGAACGACTGAAGCGAAGTCGGCGGCGAGAAGCTAACTCCGCAATCCGTCGACTTGGCATAGGCAACCGCATTTCCTGCATGTCCCGCTTGGAAGCTCTGGTTCCAGGTGACATACACATGTCCATTGCCAGTGATTGCGATGTCAGGTGTTTGCAGCGACTGAACACTTGGAGTTAGCTTTTGCGGCGCTGACCAGGACTGTCCTTGATCGGTCGAACGGGACAGGTAGATTGCCACGCCGCCATTGCCCGTGAAGCGCGTCCAGGAAAAATACACAGTACCGTCGCATGCTCCGCCGGTACGGTCGACCTCCAGGGCGGTCTTGTCCTGAAACTTACCCAGAAGATTTGGGGCCGATGATCCTCGTGCAACGATTTCACTACGAACAAAACGTTTTCCGTCATTGGTAGTAGCCCCGCCTACGCCGCCAGGGTTGTCGAATACCGCAACCCAAACGTCGCCAAGAGTCTTCTTCGTACCGGCTGGGTCTCCGGAGCTTTCTGAGCCCATATATACGCGACCGTGCCCATCCCACGCGATGACGGGGTCGCCGGCACTAGAAGTACGTATTTGTGCAGAGGCTGCATAGGGCGATGTGTCACCCGGGTAGCCAGGGACAAGTGAACTTACAAAATTGGCACCCGCATCCTGTGATCGGTAGTAGCCCAACCAAATAGGGCCGAGGGGAAGTAAGTTCCCAAGCGCGTCTTTCACGGAATAAACCCCGCAGTAGTCGTTCGAGCTGCCCACCAGGACGTTCGTATCACGTGGGTCAACCGCGACGGAGGGCTCATTCTGGCGCCCACGGGAGATCGAACACTCATTCAGAACCGCGTCGGTATATGGATTTCCCGTGGCGAGGGTGTATGCACTCACATATCCTCCGCCGGGGAAGTCGTTCGTAAGACGAACGTCGCTTCCCGGTGACGAAGCCAATGCCGAAGCGGACCCCAGCAGCACAATCGCCAGCAAAGTCAATACGTAATGTGAATGTTTCATTTCGAGCTCCTAACGAACGCGGTTCGCAAAATCTGGAATCGGGAACGGCCAAACGTTCACCAGGTGGAGCAAGCTATCAAAATAGCCACACACCTGCAATGAAGATCGAGAGTTGCCGATCGGGGTAGCTGGCAGACTACTTATCTCATCGCCAGGTCAACGCGGTCGGCTTTCGGCATTAGCGGCGCCACGCAACGAAAGAAGCTGGTCAACCGGTCACCTTAATTGCCGTGCATACCAGACGTTGCCAGGTGTTAGCCAGTCGTAACCTTCACCCCATGCCGTTTGCGTGTGTGATTGACTATCGATCTCCATGTCGAAGTAGTCGCCAAACGGGAACCGAAAACCATCTGCGAAGATATAGGTATAGCCGGCTACGTAATTGGAGAGCACCGTCTCACCCGACCAGCTGGAACCGTCGTCGATCGAACTCCGGTAGTACACGTTCCAATGCGGCTCATTTCGCTGATCCATCCACGCGATTCGTATATCTCCCGGCGCTCCTGCCGCGACCGACGGGAATGCATGGTCAACACCCAAAGGGGCCAGTGAAACATCGGCCTTTGCTGTCCATGTAGCTCCTTGGTCAGTCGAAGTCGAGAAGAAGATCCGCTCCGGGCCGCCGTCAATGCTTCCTGCATTCCACAGCGCATAAAGCTGGCCCGCCGCATCGGAGGTCATAGCAATGCCGGCACCGAGAAACGCCCATCCGCAGCGAAAAGCCGAGCAATCAGGGGGCGAGCTTGAAATATCAAGCAAAGTTGAGGTCCAGGTCTGACCGCCATCTGATGACTTGGTGACATAGAGATTTACTGGACCATTGGCTCCGCCATTTTGTGTGTAACCGCTCCACGCAAAGTAAACGTTTCCAGCGGGATCAACTGTGCCGCCGCCCGTGAGAGACCATCCAAGTTTCGCGTTCGCATTAACTTTTACCGAAATCCAAGTCTGGCCCCCGTCATGCGAGGACGAGCACCATACTGTTTGCGAGTGGTCATACGCCACATACACATCGTTCCCACGTACAGCGAGAATATCTTTGTCCGTACCGGCGTTCGTCGAATTCGCGATCACGGTGCTCCAAGTTTGACCGAAATCAGTTGATTTCGCGACCTCGATCAGGCTCTTGCTGTTTTGCAGCCAAGAGGCATAAACAGTCTTGCCATCTACGGGATCAACTTTGAGCTGGACGTCAATTTGTCCTGAGCCGGGATCAGCAATTATGCGGGGCGTCGACCAAGTCTTACCGTTGTCATTCGAAACCACCAAATAGTTGATCGAACTTGGGCACTTCTTGCAGCTTGGCGGGAAATCAGGTATCAGAACATACACATGGCCGTAGCGATCGGCGGCAATGCTGGGTTGCCAAGTGTCTCCAGATAGGTTCGCAGCAAGACGAGTCTGCGGCTGGAAGACTTGTGCAGAAAGCAATGCCGGGTTGAAACGATCAGTAGTTCGGCAACCAAGAAAACCAAAGTGTGTAGGGCCGCGCGAGCCATCGGGACCTCCTGATCCAAAGCGGAGTAGCGGACGGGTGGGGAAGAAGTATACACCGGATGACTCAGCACGCTTAAGTCAGGTGCGCCGCCCTGGCGCGAGATTCCTTTTTTCCTAACGACCTACCATGGAAGTAGCCAGACCCCGCTTTTTGATGTGACCATAAAATAGCTCCCGAATTGTCGGTGACCACGGTGGGCTGAACGGTCTGTTCGGACTCGCATCTTTAGCTTCCTTCTCAGTTTCCTCAAACGCGAATACCATGATCCCGGGTTACTGCGCTTTCAGCGGCACGCTGCTCAACCACAAACTTGGATTCGACCAATTGAACTCACTCTACTCAGACTTCACGGCCCGATAAAGTTTCGCCGAATCACCAAGCGTTAAACAGCAGGGATGTTGGACTCTTTTCCGCCTAGCGCCGTAACCACGTAGCCCTCCTGCTCCAGCACTGCACGGGCTTTTTCTGCTTCGTCGGCTGCGTAACAGGCCTGTTTCAGTATAGCCTCATCCGCATCGTTGAACTCAAACGTCGCGATCATCGCTTGCCAGAGTTCACGGCCAGACTTTCCAAGCTTTTTTGGCATTGCCATGCGTTTACCCTTTCCAAGCCAAGCAACCAGAAGAAAAAACGTCATATGCGTTTAAGAATGCGGCACGCGGTGCTGATAGGTAGTCTGTTTTTGATATCCTTCCCCCGCTCCGTTGTTGCTGGGTATCTGACAGTAGCTTTTTGCCGTCGTCCATTTAGCCTCCAAACTCGCATTCAAACTCCAGGGTTCTTCCGCTTTCCACGATCCCGTGCAGCCCGTGAACGCCTTGCATGATTGAGCCATCGCCTGCGAAGCAAAGCCGCAAGCATGTCGCCCAACTTCCCGCTTTCATCAAGTCTGCAAGCTCCTGAATCACTTCCGGTCTGATCACTTTGGGAGGGTCGGCTTTCTCGAGCAGTGCCGCTGCAATTTTCGTTGTGTGATTGCGGCAATCACATCGGCCGTTTTCGTCCCAACTTCAACAAAGTCCCGTCATCTACACCGTTCATAGAACCGTGTGGCAGCAGATCTAACTTGAGGCAAACTCCTGCTAGCCTGGACCGTTTTGGGACCGTACTGGGCTGGTAAGTCTAAGAGATGTAATGAGATGTTTTGGCGGACGCAATCCTTGACACGGAAGAGGTCGATGGTTCGAGTCCATTCGGGCCTACCATTTCTTTCAACAACTTGCAGCGCCGTCGCACAGTGAGGCGTGGGAACAAAAGGGAACAATAGCCCTCATGCTCTCGTCTCCGTCGCCGAAGTGTAACCTGTCGGCAGAATCATCCTGGACAACTTTACTCTGCGCCTGCTTCTTGGCTGGCGTGAGTGCCTGCGTGTACGTGTCCATTGTGATGCGACTCTTCGCGTGACGCAGCGACTCTTGAACGACCTTACATCTTCGCCGTTTGCCTTGAGTAGCGTTGCAAAGGTATGCCGGAAAGTGTGCCAACCAACTCGTGTGATTCCTGCACGCGCTGCTGCAGGGCGTACGATTCGACCGTTGGTGTCAGGCGAGTAATCAATCAAGGAAACCGCTGGACTTTAGGCTTCATAGAAACGCGAGAAGCTGCGAAGGAGAGGCTCCATCGGCCAGATGGATAACAAAATCTAGATTTCCCAGCAAGCGAACGGCATCGGCCAAACACCCCCGTCTGCCACCTGTGCCAACGACACTCCGCCAAGAGGTTATTGAATACAGCTGGGTGCTTTCGAGATTGTCGCCAACTTTGGGTGTATACTCCGGCGCGTTCTGGGCTGATTAAGTTCTCCTATCCATAGTGGTAGCAATTTTCGATGGTCTCAATACGTCGATCATTAGAAGGAGGAAAAGGCCCATGAAAAAACTAATCTTGGTAGCGCTTGTAGTGCCGTTAACGGTTGCTTGGGCACAGAGCCCATTTGATGGTACGTGGAAGGCCGACCTGAGCAAGTTGAAATTTCCCGAGAAGCCAGACGTGTTCGTGTTGAAAGATGGAAGATACAAATGTCCAACCTGCATCCCAACAAAGATCGATGTGGCTGCTGACGGGCAGGATCAGAAAGTGACCGGGAACCCCTATATCGATACGCTCAGTGTCAAGGTTGAAGACCCGAAAACCGTCCAGATCATTGCAAAGAAAGATGGAAAAGTCGTTGGTAACGAAAAAGACGTGGTTTCAGAAGACGGAAACCATTTTATCAGCGACTGGACAGGTCGTAACGCACCGGATAGCCCCGAGATGTCCGTGAAGGCCGTACATACGCGAGTCGCAAAAGGGCCAGAAGGCAGTCATGCTCTTTCCGGCTCATGGCGCACGGAGAAAGCTACGGATGCGTCAGAAAGCATCTCCACTGTAACATTCAAAGGCACGGAAAATGGGCTTGAAATGTCTGCGCCGAACGGTGTCTCGTACTCAGCCAAGTTTGATGGCAAAGAGTATCCGTTCAAGGGCGACCCCGGTATCACGATGGTTTCTCTGAAGCGGATTGACGATCACCACGTCGAGGAAACTGACAAGGAAAAGGGGAAGACAGTCGTCATTTCGGACATGACGGTCGCAGCAGATGGCCGTACCATGACAACAGTCATTAAGGACAAACGAGCAGGCACCACGTTCACCGTTGTGTCGGCTAAACAATAAGGACTGTGCAGGTCAGCCGGGGTGCCAAAGCCCCGGCTTTTTGCTGCTCGCATATCGATTCGCAAGGCTGAATGGCGCACAGTTGATTTGCAAGTTAGTAATCGAGAGGTAGGTCGAGTTAAGGCTAAATCAGATGACAAATGCGCGGTGCTGGATGGGAACCCATCATGGCCCGAGAATGCAAAATCGGAAAGATTTCCGCCATCTCAACCGGGTCATCGGCCACAACACCCCGTCATCTCCACGGTAGTGCATGATCGAACGGCGGGTAAGACCTCTCGAAATACCTGAAATCAAGTCGTGGTACATCCACGGATAATACCCATCCAGATCACCCGATAGACTTCCCGCAGGTTCGGCGCTACTTTCCGCCCAATGCGGCACCGTTGGGAGGATGCCATGACAAAGGTGATTCAGTTTTATATTCCAGCCAGTTTCCAGAGCAAGACGAAGTGGGTTGCCCCGCAGCTTCGAGGAAAGGTGATCCAATTCCCAAGAGAAGTGAGGAAGTCAGCCTAAGACAGCGCGTCCAATGCGTTGCGCTTGGCTTCCAGCCGCACATAGGAGGAGAATATCGCTTTATGAATTGGCCGGTCGAGCAACATTGAACTTCCCGCGGCATTAGGTTTAGTTGCAGCGCGGTATGTGGGAAACCGGCCGAATCCGCTCTGCTGGAACGACCCCTTCCCCTTCCAGCAGGGCATAGAAGC
>JBLNFC010000295.1:0-4257 GCA_050263355.1 Acidobacteriota bacterium | reverse complement strand
AACTGGATGAGTTGTTGAAGGTGATCATCTCCGCACCGCTTGTAAACTTCGGGGAACTCGGCCAAATCCGAAATTGTGATGTCTGGATTCTGGCGAATGATAGCAGCAGCTCGCTCAACCTCGGGCGCAAGCAGACTGTACTCGTACTTGATCGTCGTACAGGTGTCATTCGAATATGGTGCCGTCAGTGAGACAATCGTTTTGCCTTTATCAGTGAGACAATCGTTTTGCCTTTAAAGGGTGCACGTTTGTAGGTCCAGGCGGTGGGTTGCTCATAAACACCTTTCTCTGGCGTCACCGTGGCGTCCGATTGTGGGAGGTTCGCGTTCTCTGTTGTGGGATCTTGACGAGATTGTTCTGTGCTCATGCCACCTTCCCTTGGCGGCGCGCTCATCATTCCGAACGCAGCCGATAAGTGCCTCCCTTATCACTGCTGGTGATGTGGCCAACACCCATCCGGTTCTAAGATCGATTGTAGCCTGAGATGTCAACGGTGATGCGCCCACAAAGGACCGAAATTTCTTCACATTAACTTAATCTGAGGCTGCGTGGGTGAACCTGGGAGCCGACCCTCATCTTGATGGCCAGCTTGTCGTCCCCGAGGTTTACCGGTACGGCCCTCGAGGACCGTATTGCAGGATGCCGAATAACTGCCTGCCTTGTCGCTTGTCTATAGTGCGCTCAAACGTGACCGGTTAACAGTCTACGCGCATTTAGCCGCAACACGTTCAAATCCTGATCGCTGATACGGTAAGTAGGACTCTCTTGTTGCGGGGCTTCCCGGTAACGGGTTTCCTGGGCACTCGCTGTCGATCCGCCCAGCGTGCACGAGACCCCGATCAATACCAGTAGCATCACTTTTTTCACGATTGCCCTCCTACGTGGATTTCAGTGAATGCCGGACACAACGAGAACTGCCAGAAGTAACAGCATTTGACCGGGTAATGTTTGGCACTGAAACATCACGCGATTTCTCACCGAGTGAAATATGTAGAATGTTGGTAAACAACTGTATTGATCGCGGTACGGTAAAGGATTATTGTCCCTTGAGATTTCGAAACTGTGCACGAGGCAAATTGTGGAATTACGAAAAGATGGCAGAAAGGGTGACTCCGTTCGGGTTCTCGTGGTTGATGATTACAAGGCTTGGCATCATTTCGTTTCCAGGCAGCTACAGGAGCAACCCGAGTTGCAGGTTATCGCAAACGCAAATGACGGAGTGGAGGGAGTTGAGCAAGCACGACAATTGCAGCCGGACCTAATCTTGCTGGACATCGGCCTCCCAAGGTTGAACGGGATTGAAGCCGCTCGCCAAATCCGTCAAGTTTCTCCAAAGTCAAAGATCTTGTTTACAAGTGAAAATCGCTCGCGGGAAATAGCGGAAGAGGCTTTGAGCACGGGAGCAAAGGGTTATGTCGTCAAGTCTGATGCCGGAAAGGAGCTTCTGCCTGCTATAAACGAAGTTCTTCGTGGGAAACAATTTGTCAGCGCTAGCCTGAATCGTCGCGATCTCGACACTGCTGAACCAGCTCGGTGCGAAAAAGTCGTTGTAACTTCATCAGGGGTTGATCACCACGAACTCAGGCTCTGTGCGGACGATGCAGCTTTCGTGGACGGTCTGGCCCAGTCCATCGAAGCTGCCCTAGACGATGCCAATGCAAGCGTCGTTATTGCGACCGAACCACACCTGACCAACCTTGTTACTAAATTGATGGAGGATGCTGTTGACGTCAATACCGCTGTTGAACGGAGACTTCTATTCCTTTTGGACGCATCCCACGCGCTCTCCTCATCCATGGTCGGCGCGACTGACGTAGATCAATGTGCCGGTATTCCTCACGTCATAGTAGAAGCAGTTCGTACAGCCAAACAGAAGCATTTGCACGTTGCAGTTGGTTGAGAGTGCATACCAGCCTTGTGGGCACAAGGTAAAACAGATGCGGTTATTCATCACGAAGGCCTTTGGGATCAATTAGCCAAGAAGTTCGATCTCGACCTCCAGTGCCGGAGCGTATCGGGAAGGGGTGAACGAGAGGAGAATAAAGATGTCTTAGAAACAATCTGCGTAACGCATTCAGCTGCACATTTCCGGTAACAGGAAACAAGCGAAAAGCGCGCCGATGCGGCGCGGTATAGCTGTAGCCGGTGCGATGTCGCGGGTGCTGCCGCGATCTGATCCCTAAATCTTATACAACCAGCTTAGACCTGTGTTCTGACTGAAGAGGAACACGGACATGGATGGCGGTTCCATGCATTGCTTTCGAATCAATTGCAATCGTTCCATTCACCAACCGAACGCGCTCGCGCATGCTGGTAAGACCCAAACCTTTACCCCGTAATGCTGCTTCGACATCGAACCCTTTACCGGAATCACTGATAATGAGGTGGAGTTCACTCGATCCTTCCGATAGCTGCACTTCTATGTGTTTCGCGCCGCTATGCTTGACGGCATTGTGCAGGGCCTCTTGTAGAACTCGAAAGAGGCAAACTCCGACTTCGAATGGGAGGACACTGTGAACATTACTCTTGAAGTCGATCTCGATGCGCTGACGCCCAGCAAATTCTTTACACCAGCTCTTTATGCCCCCAACCACCCCCAGATACTCTAGTTTGGACGAATGCAACTCGTGCGACAAGGCTTGCACGTCATCGGAAATCTCAGCCGCCTGTTTCCGTAGTTCTTGCAGGCTGCTGCGAACCTTCGGATGATGGTCTTGCAATCGTTCAAGTTCTAGTGACAACATTGCGAGTCTCTGGTTGATGTCGTCATGGAGTTCTCTCCCGATCCGAGCACGTTCTTGCTCTTGTGCGTCGATCAGCTTTCGCGTCATGTTTGCAAGAGCCTGCTCCGCGAGTTTGCGTTCGGTGACATCTATATTGACGCCGACCACTCGTGAAGGTTCGCCGGATTCATCCCTGAAAACCTGCCAGCGCCCCGCAATCCAGTGGACACTCCCGTCAGCCCAGACTGCCCGCCATTCTCCCCGTGTCGGTTCTCCACTTTTGAACGCCTCGTCAGCCAATTGTGTTACTCGCGTCCGATCATCCGGGTGTATCAGCTTGACGAAATCGATCTGTGTTCCGCGAAAGTCGCCAGGGTTCAAACCGTACATTGTCTCCATTTCAGCTGTCCAACTAAGAATGCCCGTCCGAATGTCACGTTCAAAGCTGCCTATACGAGCCGCCTTCTGTGCTAAGCGCAGCCGTTCCTCGCTCGCACGTAGCGCCTCTTTAGCCTGCTTGTGAGCGGTAATATCCTCCGCGAAGATGACAATTCCGCCTATATCTCCCATGGACGTCTTCCAGGGGCGAATCTCCCAGCGAACCCATGTAGTACCACCTTGACGATCCCAGCGATCTTCTTCGGCTCGCACTGTCTCTCCTGCAAGAGCACGGCTGTGAATTGCTTTCCAGCGGTCTGGCACATCCGGAAAAATGTCGTAATGCGAACGTCCCAAAATCTGCGAAGCCTCTACGCCATAGTCGGCACACCAGCGATCGCTGACTTGCAGGTATCGCATACCAGAGTCGAGCATTGCCACGCCCGCTGGTACATTCTTGATGAAAGTTTTCAACAATTCCTCTTCGGCCTCTAGGATTGCTGTCTGGGTGGCCAAAGCGCGGTTCGTATCCTCTAGGGCTAGTTGTGCTCGTTTTTTCTGAGTGATGTCTTGGGCTATTTTGCAAAAACCTGTCAGTGTTCCGTTTGAATCCTTTATGGGCGAAATTGTTAGAGAGACATCGATCTTTCTACCTGCCTTGGTAACACGAACCGTTTCGTAGTGCTCGATGCGTCCCCCCGCTCTCAGCCTTTCAAGAACCTTGTTCTCCTCATCTCTTAATTCTGGCGGAATGAGAATCGTAATCGGCTGTCCAACGGCTTCCGATTCGGTGTACCCGAAAAGGCGCTGCGCCCCTTCGTTCCAGCTCGAAATCACTGCGTCCAGAGTTTTTGAGATGATCGCATCCTCAGACGATTCGACAATGGCGGCATGTCGGAAGCGGGCTTCCTCGGCGATCTTTTTTTCAGTAATGTCCTCCACCATCGCGATTACGAGCGGAGATGGGCGATGGTTCAACAAGGAGAGACTTAAGCGTCCCCATACCAGCGAGCCATCCCGCCGGAAGTAACGCTTCTCCAGTTGCTAGTGCTCTAGTAATCCTGCTTTTAAGTGTTGGAAAAGCTCCCAGTCCTTTCGAGCATCTTCGAATGGAGAAAAATCGACACAGTGCTTACCACGAAGCTCCTCTTCACTG
>JBLNFC010000294.1:0-3430 GCA_050263355.1 Acidobacteriota bacterium | reverse complement strand
CAAATTCGAATATGCGGGAAACGTCCGGTGGTACTTGTATTCTCCAACCGACGCCCACCCCGTAAACAGCGGCCACACCGATCCGAAATGATAGCCACCCGGGTTGTACTTGGGATCATGTGAGGAAATAATTCGCATGCCCCAATCCGTCTGGTGATCGGAATCAGCCAGCAAGCTGAGCATCGCTTCACTCTTGTCTTCATCCAGCAGTCCAAACCACATCGGCACGGTCGCCAACACGCTGGGGATATCCACCCGCTGATTGTTGCGGTCCAGCGCAAAACTGTACAACTTCTTCTCGGCCGACCAGAAAGTCTGGTTCAGGAATGTCTTTTGCTCCGCAAATGTCTGCCCCAGCTCCTTACTTATGTCGTCCTTGCCTGCTATGTGAGCCAGACTGGAAAGTGACGACAACGCCTGCGCTCCAAGCCCGCTCTGATACAGCTCAGTGCTGATCGGCAGCAGCGGTCCACCTTCTACCCATCCATGCCCGATTCCGAAGTTCTGGGGCAAGTTCTGTTTGCTGTACGTAGACTTGAGGAACTGGTATGCCCGCCAGATGTTGTCCCACTTCTCCTTAACGAACGCCACGTCACCACTATGCATTGCATAATCGTTCATGGCGATGATGTAAAGCGGGGTCGCATCCGCAGCAGCATACGGATATGGATATTCCTTAAACCATGGCACGAAGCTCGCGCCCTGCGAAATTTCGTGCGTGATTTTCCCGTCTGCTCGCTGGTATTTGCTCAGAAAATCGAGAGCTGTCCGGCTGGTTGCAAAATCGCCTTCTGCATCGAGAGCGAGTGCCGTCCACAGTGCGTCGCGTCCGAAGAACCAGGCGAATCCGGGCCGCTGGCTGGAGCCAGATGTTCGATATCCCGCAATCAGTCCGGTGCCCAGATACGGGTTCGTCACCAAACCTTGCAGCATGCTGATGCGCGCCCAGTCATACGCCTCTTCCAGCTCGGCGTCGGGTAACTGCAACCCGACAGTCTGGTCGAGGTACCTGGTGTAGTAGTCTGCGGATTCGCGTAAGAGCGCCGGATAACTAGTCGTCAGCTTGCGATACGTATTCTCGGCCTCGGTCGCGCCATTGACCGATCCCGCCATCACAATCACCCGCGTTTCTCTGCCCTTAAGAATGGGACCGAGCAAAACCGAACTCTCGTCTGACGAGGAGTAATTCGTATCGTACTGCTCGTGCACCAGCGTGGCCGTGGGTGACCCGATCAACCCAGCGAATTTCTTTTGCTCTTCTCCCAGATAGAACGCGCGCAGCGGCAGGTCCCAATTGACGTAAGTCCCACCCAGCCCCGCTGGCCACTCGAGCTGGAAATCTGCTTGAAACGCAGCCTCAATCTCGAGAGGCTCCGCCGTTTGTATGTCCAGAATAATCACGGCGCCGGCCTCATGCACCGGAACGAATAGCGTCTCCTTCACCTGGAAGGTTTCGCTCGCGTAAGTAATGCTGCACGATTCCGGTCGAACCGTGACTGTTCGAGCCAGCGCCTCGGCAGGCAGCACCCGCCCATCAGCATGGAATCTCAGGTGAAGTCCGCGAAACAACTTGAGCGGGTACACCCATCCCTCTAACTGTCCTGCCTCATTTCCGAACAAGCCGGCGCGCATGCCGACGGCAGGCAGGAACTCCCACGAGCGCACCGGCCGTGCCAGTTCTAAAGATGGTGTCGCCGATTGCGCCGTTAAGGTGTCGGCGTGAATAGCTAACAGAAGCAGGAAGGGAGCAAGTGACAGCCAGCGTCGGGGATAAGCGGCTCGCATGCGCATCGGCTACGAGACTTGCAACTCGTGCTGCTGTACTATAAACGGTAGTCGCGAATTCTAACAGTGCCCTGGCGGGCGGGTACCAGCCGTTTGTCCTTATCACGCCGAAGCTTTCTACAGTCTCTGAGCCGTTCCGCGCTCGTCCTTCCACTTGAAGGGGTGTTCTCGCTCGCGCTGCCATGGCGCGCGCGCGCCATAGTGAGCCAGGTGCAGGAAAAAAACGCAACCCAAGCTGCGCCCGACCTCGGCATCAGTTTCGTGAATGTGGCCAAAGAATCCGGCCTGAACGCCAAAACTATTTTTGGCGGCGAGCACAAGAATAAATATCTTCTGGAAACGACCGGCTGCGGCGTCGCCTTCTACGACTACGACAACGATGGCTGGCTCGACATCTTTCTGGTCAACGGTTCGCGTCTGGAAGGATTTGCTTCGGGGCAGGAACCCACTTCCCATCTCTTCAAAAATAATCGCGACGGCACCTTCACTGACGTTACTGAAAAAGCCGGCCTGAAGCGCTCAGGATGGGGCCAGGGTGTCTGTGTCGGTGATTACGACAACGATGGATTCGACGATCTCTTCGTCACCTACTTCGGCAAGAACGTCCTTTACCACAACAACGGCAACGGCACCTTCACCGATGTCAGCGAAAAATCCGGCGTTGCTGGAAAGAAAACCCGCTGGGGCACCGGGTGTGCGTTCGTCGACTACGACCGTGACGGCCATCTCGATCTCTTCGTCGCCAACTACATAGCTCTCGATTTGGCCACCGCTCCCGTCCCCGAATCCGGCCCATGCCTATATAAAGGAGTGATGGTTGCCTGCGGGCCGCCCGGCTTGGCTGGCGACACCAACATTCTTTATCACAACAACGGCAACGGTACCTTTACCGATGTCTCCGAAGCTGCCGGCATAACCCAGGCCAACGGCTTTTACGGACTGGGCGTCTTGACCGGTGATTTCGACAATGACGGCTGGCCCGACATCTACGTCGCCAACGATTCCACCCCG
Organism: Acidobacteriota bacterium; assembly: GCA_050263355.1. Lineage (GTDB taxonomy): Bacteria > Acidobacteriota > Terriglobia > Terriglobales > Acidobacteriaceae > Gp1-AA122. Next base: position 634 of record JBLNFC010000294.1, on the reverse strand, counting down.
AGTGCCATGTATCAGAACAAGCGTAACGGAAAGTTCGTCGACGTCGGCATGGAAGCCGGTTGCGTTTTGAGTGCCGACGGCAAGCCTCAGGCAGGTATGGGCGTCTCGGCGGCCGATTACGATCTCGACGGCAATCTCGACATCGTCAAGACGAACTTCGCCGGTGATACTCCCTCGCTCTATCACAACAAGGGAAACTGGAATTTCGAAGACTCAACGTTCACCGGCGGCCTTGGCGCGCACACCCAGTTCCTGGGGTGGGGTTGCGGTTTCTTCGACATGGATAATGACGGCTGGCCCGACATCCTTATTTGCAACGGCCACGTTTATCCGGAAGTAGAACAATTAAAAACGGAAGCCGGATACCCCCAGCGCAAGTTGCTTTACCGTAACCTGCGCAACGGCCACTTCGAAGATGTTTCCATGAATGCGGGCGCTGGACTCTCTACTCCCTGCGCTTCCCGTGGCTGTGCCTTCGGTGATTTCGATAATGATGGCGACCTCGACATCGTGGTGAACACAATCAATGATTACCCACAATTAATACGCTGTGACTCTCGCCTCTCAAATAACTGGATCAAAGTGAAAACCATCGGTACGAAGTCGAATCGCAGTGGCATTGGGGCTCGCCTGA
>JBLNFC010000293.1:0-5875 GCA_050263355.1 Acidobacteriota bacterium | reverse complement strand
GAAGTCGTGCAGGAGTTCCGAGTCTCATCGAATTCTTACGGGGCAGAGCTTGGGCGGGCGGGCGGCGCTGTCGTAAACGTAATTACCAAGAGCGGATCCAATCATCTGCATGGAACGGCTTTCTACTTTATGCGCGACAGTGCGCTCAATGCGCGTCACCCGTTCGTTGACGTAAAACCCAACGATCAGCAGCAGCAGTTCGGGTTCACGCTGGGTGGGCCGCTAAAACGAAACCGTGCATTCTTCTTCGCCGGATTCGATCAGCACATCTTTCACGTGCCAACGCTCGTCCGTTTTCTCGACGGCACCTCCAGGCTGGTACCGAAGAAAGGAGCCGAACCACTGCGCCAGGGCGACTACGAGGAAACCGATAAGGCTCTGGTTTTCGCGGCCGCCGATCAACTGAATTCCATGGGGGGTGAATTCGGATCGAGTCTGCTGGGCAACGCCGGATTCTTCAAAGTTGATCTCTCGCTTACACCAAAACACTATCTCTCGGCACGGTTGAGCACGTCCCGGTATTACGGGACGAACAACGTTTTCTTTGACCCTGCCAGCCCGATCACCACTTTCGCGGTTAGCGAAAACGGTGAGGAGAACGTGAAGACCGAGAGCGCGTCGGTGTCCCTGACCAGTTCGCTTTCCTGGCGTTTGATAAGCCATTTCCGGGCGCAATTCTCACGTGACCTGCAGCAGTCCTTCAGCAACTCCAGTTTTCCGCGGACGCGCATTTACGACGTGTTCGACGGATTTGGGCGCTCCACGATCTTGCCGCGCAGAACACGCGAAAACCGCTATCACTTCACGGATACTCTGAGCCTCGAATCTTCGCGTCACTCCTGGAAATTCGGAGGAGACGCACTGCTCTCCCGCACTTACAATTTCTTTCCATCTCTGTTCGGCGGCGAGTACATCTTCGACGATATGCGGGTAGATCCCTGGACCTTCACACCGCTGCGCTATGGCATGCAGATCACTCCCCTGCGGGCCTATGCACACCAGGTGCCGCGCTACTACATCCAGAATTTCGGCTTAGCGGAATCGAGTCCGAATTCCAATGAATATTCGTGGTTCGCGCAGGATACGATCCGGCTCTGGAGCCGTCTTGCTATAAGCCTGGGCGTCCGTTACGACATACAAACCTTCAGCACAAAAGGTTTGGTTACGAATCCACTGTGGCCAGACTCCGGTAGAGTCCCGTCCGACATGAACAACTTTGCCCCTCGTGTAGGACTCGCCTACTCCATTGGACGGGTTCATCCGCTAGTGATTCGCGCGGGCTACGGTATGTTCTACACCCGTATTCCTCAGATCTTCGCTTCCGCCGTCGCGACTGACAACGGCTTAGCTAGCACCCACCTGCTGCTCGACAACACCGATTACTTGGATCATTCAATTTTTCCCACTTATCCGAATCCGCTGGTGAATTGTGCTCTGAATGCGCCATTGTGCATACCCTCCGAGCCGATCGCAAACAGGCTTACCAGCGAGATTGCTGCATTCGCTCACAACTTTCAGACCCCCAAAGTGGAGCAAGCAAGTCTGAACGTCGAGCGCGAATTAGTACACCGGCTCGCAGCTGGCGTTTCATATTTGTATGTGCATGGTCAAAGCCTGATTCGCACCCGCGATGTAAATCTGCCGGTTCCACAGCAAGTTACGTATCCTGTCTACGACGACTCTGGGTTGAACCTGCTCGGAATGTATGGCGTCGACTCATTCTCGACGTGGCAGCTGACACGCTCTGTAACCTGTCCGTTTCCGCCGTGCATCAATGATCTGAATCGCCCCATTCCGCAAGTCGGAGCGATCAATATATTCGAGAGCGCAGCTTCGAGCCTGTATCAAGGCATGACAGTTTCAGTTCGCCGTCGCATGACGAACGGCATTTACTTCCGCATGGGCTACACGTTGGCACGCGCCATCGATGATGGGCAGAACGCTCTGCTCACAGCCGGATCAACCGTGCAGAACACGTACTCGCCGCAATCGGAGCGCGGGCCGAGCGTCACCGATCAGCGCCATCGGCTAGTGTTCTCCTGGATTGCAGAGCCGCAACCGTTTCATCGAAGTCATGAGTGGCTTGGCAGAGCTTTCAACGACTGGCGCTTTGCGGGCGTGTATACACTCGGCAGCGGCCGTCCGCTCGATGCGCGCGTTGTTGGCGATCCCAATCAAGACCTGAATGACATGAACGATCGCCTTCCTGGCTACGGACGCAACGCGTTTCTTGGGCCTGATTACGCTACTACGGATGTGAGGATTTCCCGTCGCCTATATCTTGGCAGCAATCTCAAATTGGAACTGCTGGCCGAATTCTTCAATATGTTCAATCGCAACAATAAGCGGGTCGAGGTGACCGACGATGCCTTCGTGCACACCGCCGGGCAGTTCGTGCAACTCGATAAGCGTATTGGTAGCAACTACTTCCCGGCGTCATATCAGAAGCCCACTAACTTCTTGCAGGCGACCAACGCGTATGCTCCGCGACAGATTCAGTTTGCCCTGCGGCTGATTTTCTAAGTCAAGGAGAGTTCACTAACCCGATTTAGCTGATTGCGCAGTTCTCTTTCACACTATGAGTGAGTCTGCGGTGAAACCCGGATTTTATGTCCAGCAACTACGACATAGCTCTTGACTTTGCCTAATGAACCTTGCATAACTACCAAGGTCCAATGAGGACGAGTTTGGGGGTGTGTGGAGTTTGGCGGAAGTCAGAATTCAAGAGGGTGAGTCCCTTGAGAACGCGCTGCGCCGCTTCAAACGCAAGGTTCAGCAGGAAGACATCATCAAGGAGGTTAAGCGTCACTCCTTTTACCTGAAACCGGGCGAGAAGAAGCGGGTGAAAGAGGCGTTGGCTCGCAAGCGGAGCCGCAAGAAAGCTCGTAAGGAACAAGACTAGATAGTTGTCTCAGGGTCGCCACTCTCAGTGGCGGCCTCTTCCCTTCTTAGCTGTTTCCGACCGGGCCCTGTCAGTCGACTCTAGACCGGCTGTTGGACTTCGTTAGCAACTCATTTTGTAACCCATGCCGTCCGGCATGGATGGGCCGAACCCAGGGGTTTTCGAGGGGTGTGCGTGATGGACCCTGCTCTCTCACGCGCCAGGAGAGCCAGATCTAATCCGGGGCGAGTGAGGGTACCAGGGAGATGGGGTGAAGGGAGACATCTCTCAATGGAATTCCAGGACAAGGTGCTGAAGTGCGTCGACTGTGGGGCCGATTTCATCTTCACGGCCGGGGAACAGCTGTTTTTTCACGATAAGCAGTTTAAGAACGAACCAAAACGGTGCAAGACTTGCAAAAGCAAGCGCATAGCGGTGCTTGGGGCACCCCCTTCCGCTACCGGTCAGACCTATGCCAAGGTCGAAACCCGGACCAACTGCTCACAATGCGGTAAAGAAACCACAGTTCCGTTCAAACCAACTCAGGGTCGTCCGGTTTTTTGTCGTGAGTGCTTTCAGCAGCGCAGGACTACTGCCGTAAGCGCCTAGCGCCGGGCACGATATCGAGTGGCGGTTGCGGTTCGCCAAGGTGACGCGGACGCGGGGACTAGCTCGCTTTTCGTCCTCGGCGATCGGGGGGAATCTGGGAAGACGCTATGGCGTTCTCTGTGATCGCCCGTTGACGCTGTTTCTCGTCCTCGTGGCTAATCAGCAGCGCCTCGATCTGCCGGACTAGGTCCTTGGTGCCGACAGGTTTGACTAACAAGGAACCGGCGCCCTGATCTCGCCAGTCTGAATTATCCGGCGGATACGCGGTCAAGATCGCCGTTGCCGGACTGTAAGGCTGGTCGCGGGCGATTCGCACCACTTGCAATCCAGCCGTTTCCGTTTCCATGCGCATGTCGGTGATGACCATCTGATAAGCGCCGCCCTCGAGCTTCTCGATTGCGTCAGCGACCGACTGGGCCGTCTGCACCTCAAACCCATGCATCTCGAGAACCGCCTTTAGCGTCAGCAGAACCGCTACATCGTCATCCACGAGCAAAATACGCCTTTTCATGACATCTCACTTTCAGCCCCCGTATCCGCGGAGCTGAGCTATCAATTATCTCTGCGCTGCTGCTGCGCTATGGCAGTTTGCCGCAACACCTGCGCTACATACGTTACTATACAATCGTGGTCAGTTTTTACGTAGAGAATTTCGGCTGTCGCGCCACTCAGTCGGACGGTGCCGCACTGGACCGTCAGTTTGCCGCGCGTGGACTCGACCGCGCGGACTCACCCAATGACGCACAAATTGTCGTGCTGAACACCTGCACAGTTACCGCTGCCGCCGATCAGGATGCGCGTGCGGCGATCCGTCGCATTCATCGTGAGAATCCGGGTTGCAGGATCGTAATCACCGGTTGTTACGCCCAGCGCGCGCCGGAAGAGATTGCAGCGCTGCCGGGAGTGGCGGCAGTGATCGGCAATTCCCACAAGCACCAATTGGCTGATCTCGCGTTGGAACCCAGTGCTGCAAATCAAGATCTCGTATCAGGGGAGGCCTTCAGACCTGCCGATAAGGTTCGGGTGGAGAGGGCGACGTCGGAGGCCGAGGATGCAGTCGCTGCAAGTACAGCAGGGAAAGCCGATAACATTCCAGCGCTGACGGGCCGCTTTAGCCACAAGCTGAGTGTTCCTGGTTTGGACGATGACCGATCTGCGGGCTTCGTCCCACTGCGGAGTCTTGCTCAGGGATCAACGATGAACGACGGCATCCTGTGGACCGACCACCCACGACCCACGACTATTCACGTTTCTGACATCTTCGCCCACACCGAACTTTTGGCAGCCCCCGTTTTCGATGCCTCCAACGAACGCACGCGTCCCAATCTCAAGGTGCAGGACGGTTGCGACAATCGCTGCTCGTTCTGCGTGATCCCATATGTTCGTGGGCATAGCCGCTCGCTGCGCCTGACATCCGTCATCACCGAGGTGCAGCGGTTAGTACAGGCGGGCTATCGCGAAATCGTGATTTCCGGCATCAATCTGGGCCGCTGGGGCCGAGATTTGCCACTTGTCAGCCGCCGGTCGTCAGTGCTTGATGATGGCCTTGTACGCAACAATTCGCGTGTTTCCGATCGCCCAGTGCCGAGAGCTGAGAGCCTGGAAGATCTAATCCAAGCCATTCTCGACCAAACCAATGTTGAGAAGCTTCGCATCAGCTCCGTGGAGCCGATGGACTGGACTGACGAACTTATCAGGTTGATTGCCGGCTCACCTCGCATTGCTAAACACGCTCACGTTCCTATGCAGTCGGGCAGCGATCGAGTCCTCCGGGCTATGCACCGAAAGTATCGTCCGTGGCACTACCGCGAGAAGATCGCGAAGATTCGCGCCGCCATGCCGACCGCGGCGATTGGCGCCGACGTTATGGTGGGGTTCCCTGGTGAAACCCCCGCCGACTTCGAAGAGACCCGGCGCCTTATCGAGGAACTTCCCTTCACTTACCTGCACGTCTTTACGTACTCAGCGCGTCCGGGAACACCCGCTGCATCCCTGCCCAACCAGATTCCAGTACGCCTGGCGCGGGAGCGGAACCGCATTTTGCGCCAGCTCGCCTCCGAGAAGAAACTGGCCTTCATGAAGTCCTTTGTCGGAAAAACGATTCAGGCAATCACTCTGAATGTCTTCGGTGGCGAATACACCGAAGCATTAACGGACAATTACCTGAAGCTCCGCATCCGAGGGAAGCTCCCAGCAAATCACTGGATTGAGGCCATCGTGCATGAGGTTGGCGGCGGAGCGCTTGTGGGCAGTTGCGCGGGGCGCCTTGGCTAAGCCGGAGTTGGCGAGCCGCGATCGATGTTTCTGATGAAATCTGCCGTCGCCACTTGTTCTGGCCCGGTTTTGCTCTCGGCATCTTATGCCGATTTGGTACGTTCTGCCGAT
>JBLNFC010000292.1:0-3257 GCA_050263355.1 Acidobacteriota bacterium | reverse complement strand
CTATCCTCTACCCGAATCGCAGCTGGATCGTTTTCTGATGAGAGTTCGCATGGGCTATCCCGGGGAAGAGGCCGAACGCGAGATTCTTCGCTCTACTGTGGGCGCGATCCAACTCGAGAAGCTGCACCCCGTCCTGAGCGCCAACGATGTGCTCGAGATGCAGCAGTCCGTCACTCGTGTTCACGTAGACGATTCGCTGCTGACTTACACGCTGGAGATCGTCCGCAAAACGCGGGAGTCGGAGTATTTTTCTTTAGGCGTATCTCCACGCGGATCTCAGATGCTATACCGCGCCGCGCAAGCGATGGCGTTTATGGATGGCCGCACCTTCTGTGTTCCAGAAGACTTCAAACCGCTGTTTGTTCCCGTTTTCGCCCACCGAGTAGTACCCAATGCGCACTACGCCTCAACCTTGAAGAAGTCTGATCAAGCTGAACAGATCCTTCGCGAAATCGTTGAGAGCACACCTGTCCCCGTGTAATCAGTTCTTTCAAAATCTGCCTGGATTTTTCCTTAGCGCGGTGGTTACGCCCTTGAATTCAGGAGGGACCATACGTTTATAATTTTCCTCCACTGCTCGGGAGGAAGCCATGACACAAGTTGACGAGATCGCACCGGATGTCTACCGCATCTGCGTGCTTTACCCAGAGATCAACCTGCAGTTCTGCCATTTTCTGATCAAGGATGAGGAACCCCTGCTGTTCCACACGGGTCTCCGTCGGATGTTTCGCGAGGTACGCGAAGGTGTGGCCAGGGTAATCGATCCAGCACGACTGCGCTGGATCAGCTGGAGCCACTTCGAATCTGACGAGTGCGGCTCGTTAAACGACTGGCTTGCTATCGCGCCGCATGCTCAGCCCGCCTGCAACATGGTTGGCGCTCTGGTGAGTGTCAACGACTTCTGTGGCCGCGAGGCTCGCGTCCTCTCGCCGCAAGAAAGTCTGACCACCGGACGCCACCGTTTCCGCTATTATGCCACCCCTCACCTGCCACATGGCTGGGACGCGGGCGTCCTTTTCGACGAGGCTGATTCAACCCTCCTCTGCTCGGACCTGTTTACGCATGGCGGTGAAGTCGAGCCTCTGACCCATGTCAGCATCGTCGACCGTGCTAGTCAAACACTAGCGCAGTTTGAGGCCGGCCCCTTCGCCAGTTACGTTCCATGGACGCAGAACAGCGCTCGCATTCTGGAAGGGCTCGCATCGCTCAACCCGAAAACACTTGCTGTTATGCATGGCTCCAGTTTCAGCGGGAACTGCGCGCAGGCGCTTCGTGACTTGGGATACGTCATGAAGGAGCAATTAGACAAACCTTCGTACAATCTCGCAGCCACGGCCGCATGACCGCGAACCTTGGTTGATTGTCACAGCTTCTGCTCCACGAGAATGACACAATGGCAACTCCATGAGAGCAGTTGCCGAGGAGCACGTCAGTCGAAGTTTGCCCAAATCGCGGCGCCCCTTGCCTGTCATTGGCCTCGTTGCACTGCTAGCGATCCTGGCTCTTCAACTGGTTCTTTCAATCCGGCGAGAAACTCAAACTTGGGACGAGGCCTGCCACATCTTCGCAGGCTACAGTTACTGGACTCGCGGCAATTTCGCCATGAACCCCGAGCATCCGCCGTTGGTGAAGTTATTAGCAACTCTTCCTCTGCTTCGGCTTCCGCTGCACGTGCCCGCGCATCCGAAGGATTTCTCCAAGGAAGAAGATTTCACCAGCGCGACGCAGTTCGTCTATTCGAATGATGCGGAGAAGATTGTCTTTTGCTCGCGATTAGGCGCCTCACTCTTAACCCTGCTTTTGGCCATTCTGCTCTTCGCAGGCGCAAGGGAGATGTTTGGCCTGGGACCTGCCTTCATCGCACTTGCGCTGTTTGTTTTCGAGCCAACCCTTCTCGCTCATGGCGCGCTGGTCACCACCGATCTGGGCCTGAGCTGCCTTCTCTTTGCTGCGGTCTACGCCTTCTATCGTTATCAGAATCGACCCTCACCAGTAAGGCTGGTGATCACTGGGCTTGCCGCGGGTCTAGCGCTGGCAGCCAAGCATTCCGGAATACTCGTATTTCCAATCTTGCTGGTATTAACACTTTTTGAATTATTCAATCGAAAACAGGGCACCTTCGACGCGCCCGCGCGAGCTCGCAATCCAATGCTCCGACAAGTCACGCGACTGACTGTTGCCGTGGTCGCAATTGCAGCCATTGCCATCCTTGTGCTGTGGGCTTCGTACGGATTCCACTCCCAACCGCGCCCCGGGTTCGATGCACAGCAGCAAGTAGCAGAATATGCGGCTCGGCTGAAGCATCCGACCCAGGCGAACTTGATCTCGGCATTCGCGCGCTGGAGATTCTTGCCCGAAGCTTACCTTTACGGACTTGCCGATGTGGGTATCACAGCCGAGTTCAGCCGGACTTATCTGCTGGGAACAATCTACCCGCACGGCAAGTGGTTCTACTTCCCGGTCGCCTTTGCCATCAAGTCGAGTCTCGCCTTCCTCCTGCTCCTCTGCGCTGTACCGATCGTCGTTGCCACAAATCGTGTCGGCACCTTGCGGCAAGTGGTGTACATAGGGGCGCCTGCGTTTTTGTACTTGCTGGTTGCCATGACGTCGGGCATGAACATCGGCATCCGCCACATTCTGCCGGTCTATCCTTTTCTCATGGTTTTGGCTGGCTGGGCAGCCTGGAAGTTGATCGACTCTCACCGAAGCCTCGGATGCGTCGTAGTCGCGCTACTAGTGTTCAGTTTCGTCTCTTCCCTGCGGGCGTTCCCTGTCTATCTCGCTTACTCCAATGAACTGTGGGGTGGACCGTCACACACTTACAAATATTTGAGTGATTCCAATACCGATTGGGGCCAACAACTGAAGGCTACGAAAAAATATCTTGATAGTCACCATGTCGATCACTGCTGGTTCGCATATTTTGCCGATGTTGTAACTGATCCTAAATACTACGGAATCCCTTGCAAGCCGCTCACAACGATCGCTTCGGTATGGCTGCAGCCCTCCATCGATGTACCCCCGAGTGTCGACGGCCCGGTGCTCATCAGCGCCGGAGTTCTCTCTGGATACGAGTTCGGCCCCGGATCCCTGAACCCTTACGATCAGTTCCAAAAGCTGCGTCCCACTGCCGTCATCGAACACGGGGTTTTTGTCTACGATGGGCACTTTGATATTCCATTGGCGTCAGCGCTGAACCATGTGACGCGGGCTCAGTTGTTAAGTGCAAACGGACATCTAGACAATGCTCTGGCCGA
>JBLNFC010000291.1:0-5484 GCA_050263355.1 Acidobacteriota bacterium | reverse complement strand
TCCAGACGACTCGCCTCCGCAGGACTGGCCGTTTTATTCTCGGACGTCTTGTCGGAACTTGGCTCCGCGGGCTTCAGGTAAGCCTCTAGCGTATTAGCCGTCAGAGTAGCGTCCTGTCCCCGGGCGACCACGTTGCCTTCGAAATGCGCCTTGCGCTCACTGTCGGTATAGGTCAGGCGATCGGACGTGATCGCGACCGGCGTTGTCTGGCCCTCGCTGTCCGTTTGTACCAACGCAGTTGCAACCGGCTCGCCTATGTTCCCGAATGCCACTACGGATCTGGTTTCGCGATCGAATTCGATGCTCGGGGCCTCGACTATGTTAGCGACCTGCCATAGGCGCGCCTTGCCCGTATATGTCGCCACTCCCGGATTGTGATGGCTCACCATTTTCTGCGCGGTAACGTGAATAGGATCAGAGGACGCGAACATTCCTCCCGTAGGCTGTTGCTTCAGGTCATTGTAGGTGCTCTTGACGTTACCCTCGGCAAACGCTTCGCCCGAGCCCCGGTTCATTCTCATCGCTGTTGCCGTCGTGCTCATGCCGTCTTGAATGACAAGCGGCGAACCGTTCAGATACAGCATTTCGTCGTCGGGCGTGTAACGCGCGCGGGCCCCCCAAGCTTTGAGGTCTTTGTCCACGTAAACCACGTTCCCCTGTTGCACCACCGACTCAACTCCGCCGTCGGGCTTGGCGAGGGCATCCACAATATCGCTGGTGCTCACTCGATCGGGCTGCCCCGGCGAACTGTTGACGATCTTTGCATTGGGCGCACCATGCATTGCGCTGATCTGTCCAGACTGATCGAACTGCGCATTGAACTTGACAGCGGTAATGACCGTCTTCTGTCCTTTCTTCGATTCATCCATCTGCGCAATCTCGATTTGCGGCTGGTGTCCAGACGTAATGGCGCTCTTCAACTGCTGGCCATCCTGCAGAAAGAAGTCAATGATCGGAGCGGTCACGATGACATCCTGCTTGCCTGATTCCGCGTTCGCGGCTCGCGCTTCACTTCGTTTCACCTGATGCTGCACCAGCCGGACATTATCCTCGGCACGAGCCGTCTTGGCTTCATTCGCGCCAGTGAAGTTTACGGTGAGCCGGCCCGAGTTGCCCTGTACCGGTTGCGGTCCAAACTGCTGGAACTCGACCTTCCCTGATAGCACAATCGTGCGGAGGATGTTCTTTTCCTCGGCTTCGGTCATAAACAGTTCGCCGCGATCAGCCTGAGCTGTAATCGGCTGCTTAGCAGCCATGCGCAGGTGGACGTCACCTGTGGCAATCATGTGATCGACTGTGCTGTCGTCGCGCAGGTACACGGTGGCATGCTTGGAATCAAAGTACTCGGCACCTCGTACTACCTTGGGCTGGTCGAATTCAAGTTGTCGCGGATCCTTCTGAATCGTCCCGTGAATCGCGTCAAGCACGGCCGGGACTTCTCCAGCGACAACGACGTGGACCTGGGCTTTCATATCCAGCAAGCCAGTTTCAGCCGTATACGTCGCGCCTACGGCCGATCCGGTGGCTTGCTGAACGTGGAACTCGACTCGTTCCGATGTGTAAGCATCTCCGGTCTTTTGGTTGAAGACGAGATTGCTGGTCTTCAGGTGGATGGGGTTTTTGAGTTCCGGAGGAGCTGATTGATCGGGCAACTGAGCCCCGTGAGGGTTTGCCTCGAGATCGATCTGTACCTCTCCTTTCGCGATGACAATGCCCGATCGCTGATCGTAATCGAAGGTTGCGCCATAAATTTGATCGAAGCGGGCAGAGTCGCGTCCATAAACAGTGATCGTGACATTGTGCAGTAACGCATGACCGCCAACTTTGTATTGCACGGCATTGCTTGCCCGAATGGTGAACACCGTGCGGCCTGATTCAGACTTCGAAACAGTGAAGCCTTCAGCTGTTTGCTGCACTTTGATGTCGATTTTCTTCGGAATTTTGTTGGCGAGATGTCCAAGCTGCACGCGTCGCGACAGAAAAGTCACGGTGACGACAAGCGCGATCAAAGTCGCGCCCACGGCAAACCAGCGACGCAAGCGAGAGACAAACAGAGGCATCTATTGTCAGTTTACTCGAAGAGGGGGAAAGGCTCTGGGCTCTGGGCATCACGCGAGACACTTACCAGAATTGAAGAGGACCCGACGTGAGATTCCGGGTAATCTCGAGCCTAGAGCCTCCATTACGGCGTCAACTTGCCGCTCTCGAGATAATTCTGCGGCGGTACTCCGAATGCATCCGCCACTCTATTGAAGAAAGCAAACATGGCGGTGACGTACACGGCTTCGGCAATCTGATTTTCATTCCACCCCAAATCGCGTAAGCGCTGAACGTCTTCATGGGTGGAACGATATGCCGCATTTGTGATTACTTCGACATAGTCGAGCAATCCCCGTTCGGCTGCTGATAAGCCAGCTTCCTCCAGCTTGCCTTCCAAGATAGCTGCCACGCATTGATCGGGGGCTCCCTGAACACGCAGGAAGTAGGCATGGCTGTCCAGTCAATACGGACACCGGTTGAGGTATGAGACGTAGCTGGCAATCATCTCCTTGTGCCGGCGTAAGAGATGCCCGTCGGAAAAATGTACTTTGTTTGAAAAGTCGACTACCTGTCGCAGAAAATCGGGGCGTGCACCAAAACATTTGATGATACCCGGCACTTTTTGGCGTCCTGAACCAGCGCGCCAATAGTCGTAAGCGGTGGCAACTTCACCAGTGGCTTCGTGGTCCTCGGTGATACGAATCTTCGTATCTGGCTCAATGAAGACGTTGAGCTTGCGTTCTGCTAGCGATTTGCGGTGGTAATCGTCACTCATGTTTCAATCCCGTTGCCTTAACGAGCTTAGACTTGTCGTTCCGAAGACTGAGGAGCTGCTTTTTCTCTTGAGCACGAGAGAGCAGATTTCTCCTCGCGCCGCCCTCGGAGCACTCACGATTGTTTCAATTTTCCTCTAGCAAAAGCTAGAACGCCAGCTTAAGCGCCAGTTGGAATGCCCGAGGTCCACCCGACCCGAAGATACCGCCCGCCGTGGTGACAGGTTTGCCGAACGACGACGAGATCGCTGGATTGTCCCTGTCCGGGACGAGCGCATTGGCGAAGCCCGAGTAATTGGTATTCGAAATGCCAAGAATGTTGGTCTTGTTCGCCAGGTTAAAAACTTCGCCAATGGCTTGCAGCGAGAATCGCTCGGTCAAGCGAAAGTCCTTCGAGATTCTCAAGTCCAACGAATTGAACGTGTCGCTGAACCGCGCGCTGGGCGACACGAGGGGCAGTGGCTGCCCATTGACTCCTCCGCCGGCGTTCAGTTGTGTGATAAATGCATTCAACTCCGCCGCGCTGTGGAACTGCCGTCCCCCTGCGTTCCTTCCCAGTTGCGGAACACGCGAGCTGTTGTCGGGCAGCATGATATCCATGGGCACACCTGATGCATAGGTCCAGATCGGCGCGATGCTGAACCCGTATGGCAACTCTGCCACACCGGAGAGCACGAGACGATGGCGCTGGTCGTTCGGCGTCGGCCCATATTCCCGATGCAGATTGTTCGGGTCGATAGGCGCGTATGCGAACGGAATCTGATCGTCGTTAGCGTAGTTAAGAGCCTTGGAAAGTGTGTAGGCGGAGTGAAACTGATAGCGTTGTGAAAAGCGATGGTCAATGCTTACCAGCAAGCCGTCGTAATGGGTATTCACGCTTGATTCGAGGTTGGAAACTCCTTCGGGGCCACCTGCGACAGGGTTGAAAACTGCTCCCACGGGTCGGCCAATAATGAAGTGCGTGCCCAGGTTGTGGATTCCGTCGGCACGCAAAATCCAATTCTTGACAAATTCACTCTGGATACCCACGTTGAACTGCTGCACCATGGGATTCTGTAAGCGGTTATCGATGACATTCATCCCTTCGGCCGCGCCAGCCCCTGGAATAATGAACCCGGTGAACGGATCAGCCATCGTGGGCGCACCGGGAACGAAGTGCCCCGTGTTATCGAGATAGTTGACGCTGCCCAGGCGCACGTTGATCGGCAAAGCCCTGCCGTCCAAGCCACGCTCCAGTGAGAGTACTTCAAGCGTAACGCGGTCGTAATAAATTCCATAACCGCCATGCAAACTGAAACGACCGCTCGATGTTGCCCAGTTGAAACCGATACGTGGACCGAAGTTGTTGGTGTCCTTGTGCCGCGTTCCATGCAGGAAGGGCAGCAGAATCGGGTTGATCTGGTTATAGTGACCAACGTTATTGACATCCGTGTCGAGTTCGTAGCGTAGGCCTAGATTCAAAGTGAACTGCGGGTGCAAATGCCAGTCGTCCTGAGCGTACGCTGCAACGAAATTATTGTCGGCATTCGGAATGATCAGAGCCCGGTCGGGGAACGCGCTGCGAATGGTTACGGCAAAGAGCAAGTCCTGATCGTTGACGAGGCCATCGCCATTGTGATCGAAATCCGCGAAGTCCTGGATGAACTCGATGCGCCCGCCCTGAAATACCCCTAGATCGAATTCGTCATCCAGCCGTTGTACCTGGGCACCAAAGCGAAAGTTATGTTTGCCGTGCGTCCAATCGATGCCGTCATCGAACTGAAAGCGGTTCTGAGTGGTTCGCTGCGGCATGCGGAACGAAACGCCATCTGTAATGCTGGGAAAGTCCAGCTGCGGCCCGGTTCCAAGCGGATTAGTCGTGTTGATGAAGTTGTTTACGCTGAAACTGAACTTGTTCAGCAGAGTAGGGCTCAGGACACGAGTCCACGACGTCAGGAAGTTTTGGAAATTGTTGCGGGCATCCTGACGCTGAGACGCGCTCCCAATCGACGTGTTCAGCGCACTACCAGCTACGGCGTCCTGCCGTTCAATCGAATAACGCAGGCCCAATCGATCCTGGTTGGAAATCTGCCAGTCGCCTCGTACAGTTCCCAGCGTGTCGTTTAAAGGAGCCCGCGCAAAACTTCTGGCGATCGTACCCTCCCCACCCGGTGCTGTGGGAAGCACTCGATTTCCAACCAGCACCCCGCCCAGTTCGTCTCGATATTCGAATGCTGCGAACCACCAGGCCTTATCCTTCACGATGGGACCGCCCAAGGTTCCCGAATATTGTTGGCGGCTGAATGGTGGCGTCTGCCCGGCAGCCGACGCCGGATCGAACGTAGCGGGCAAAGCCTGCAAACTTTTGTCGCGTTCGTAAAAGGAGGCTGAACCGTGCAGGTTGTTCGTGCCCGCCTTGGTGACGACATTCACGACGGCCGAACCCGAACGCCCAATCTCGGACGAGAAACGGTTGGTTGCGACCTGAAATTCTTGTACTGAATCCTCGGGAATGTTAAGGAGCATGCCACCCACGGCATCGTCGTTATTGTCGCCGCCGTCGATGGTAACGTTGCCGCCGCGGCCCAGCTGCCCAGCTGACGAGATCACCACCGTGTTGGCTTTGGTCGGGTCGAAATTTGGCGCCAGAGTATTGCCCGGCATCAGCAGAGCTAATTCCAGGAAGTTGCGG
>JBLNFC010000290.1:0-5332 GCA_050263355.1 Acidobacteriota bacterium | reverse complement strand
CGGCGGAACCCACGACGAGCAGGAATCTTTGGAAGACGCGCTCTATGCCTTGCGTGCGTTTAGAACGGCTTGGGAGCACACCGAAGTCCCCGAAGCCGCGTAACTACTAACGTCCCAAGTCATGCTCATCCGCATGCACCCCACGAAGCTGATCGTCGGTGACACGACCAACATCGTCCGGATCTGCGGTGACGAGCGAGCCGATGGAACCTGGGAAGGCTGGCTTGAGTTCCATTCGGCCGATGCCACAAAACCGGCTCTGCTAACCGAGCAGGAAACCTCCCAGCCGAATCGCGCGGCACTGGAATATTGGGCGGACGGTCTTGAGCCAGTCTACCTTGAAGGCGCGTTGCCCCGAGCGAAGAGGGACGGTTGCTCTAGCCGTTGCTCGTTTGCGCCGACTGCGCTTGAATGTACTTTCGAACAAGCATAGCGTGGAGTTAATAGGGGAGGTGGCTTATGGCCTATGTCATCGCCGAACCCTGCATCGGCGTCAAGGATACCGCCTGCGTTGATGCCTGCCCTGTTGATTGCATTCACCCCAAGAAAGACACAGCCTACGAGGATGGCCGTCCCGGATTCGAAGAAGTCCCGCAGCTCTACATCGATCCAGTGGAGTGTATCGACTGCGGCGCTTGCGTGCCGGTCTGCCCCGTATCAGCGATCTTCTCCCTCGACGATCTTCCGGAAAAGTGGAAGCACTACGCGGAACTCAACGCAAGCTACGTCGAAGGCGGCAAGTTCAAGAAAGAAGAGTATTCGAAACACCAAGCAGCAAAGTAAGCGGCTGCTGTTTCTCCATCCGCCAAAAAGGCTGTGCCAGATCGTGCCATAATCTGTACCCATGCCGGTTCATATGGGTGTCAGGTGCGAGGTGTGCGGGACTTTGCACTTCATAGCTACGTCCCGCGGCATCCAATTCATCCGATCAGCCGAAGGAATGTATCGCCTCAAATGCACGCCTCCGTGTCCCGAAGTCAGGGACTTCAGGAAAGAAGGAATGCGACCGTACCGTGTCTCGGACGATGTGTTTAGAAAAGGATACGCAGAGGAAGGCGAGTACGAACCCGTTCTAGAAGGTTGAAGAAGGGGAACGACCGGTCGCCAAGAGGCAGGCGAACATCACTGACACCGGAGCCGAATCGCAGTAAAGAAGATGATGCCGGGACAAAGCCATGACCTACCGAGAACGAAGCGAATACCGGCCACCGCGGCGAATCGTTGCCTTTCTCAACCGCATCGTGGCGCTGCTTGCGGCCGTCGGCTTTTCCCCGCGCGACACTGTGGCTCTCGAGGTCCCGGGACGCCGGACGGGCCGGCTGCGCCGAACAGCGCTCGTCCGGGCCGAGCTCCAGGGCAGCCGCTACCTTGTTTCGCTGCCCGGTGAGGCGGAGTGGGTGCGCAACGTGCGCGCCAACGAGTACCGCGCGACCATTTGCCGCGGCCTAGCGCAATCAGTGCGTCTCGAAGAGGTACCCGCCGCCGAACGCGCACCGATCCTCAAAGCGTACCTGAGCAAAGGTGCTTTCTCGAAGTCACCTGAGTACGAGGCGCGCGAGTTCTTCGGCGTACCGCCCAATGCGACCTTAGAGGATCTCGCGAACATCGCACATCACTACCCGGTCTTCCGCATCATCGAGATTGAGACCGTCAAGATCGTCCTACCCAGGCCGATCGAGGGCACAGCACGTCCAAACTGACTTCAAAGCGCCATAAGGAGCGCAAACGATGAGTCCAACAGAGCGTTTTCTTGCCTCGGCAATTGCACAGGCCAGAGTCGGCGTGGGGGAAGGCGGGATACCGATCGGCTGCGTCATCGCGCATGGGAACCGAATCATCGGCCGCGGCCACAATCGCCGGGTCAAAAGGGCAGCGCCATCTTACATGGCGAAATGGACGCTCTCGAAAATGCTGGGCGGCAACTCGCCGCCGTGTACCGGGAGTGCACGCTGTATACGACGCTCTCACCCTGCTCGATGTGTACGGGAGCCATTCTGCTGTATGGGATTCCCCGAGTCGTCATCGGCGAAAATCAGACCTTCATGGGTGAGGAAGAGCTGCTGAAAAGCCGCGGCGTCTCCGTCGAGGTAGTTCAAGACGAGGAATGTATTGAGCTGATGCGGAACTTCATCCGGGACAATCCCACCCTATGGAATGAAGATATCGGCGTGTGAAATGCTTGCAGCGAATGTACAACCTTTTTCTCTGTTGTAAAACTCAACGATCGCGATCAAGGTTCATTGTCACGTTCGACGCCTACAACCTGAAACGAGCGAGAGCATCTTAAGTCCTGAATCGCAAAATTAAGCAGGCTGCTTAAAAGTTCTTATACGAACTCTTGCCTGCAAAAAACTCGGAGTGAACATGGCAACAACGCAACGAAGCAGAGCAACGAGGCGAGTAAGGGTGATTTCGCGGAAAAAGCACCCCACATCGAGAAAGTCACGCCGACACGTAGCGGCAAAGCGCGCCAGCGCGCCGAAAATCTCGCGCACAAGACTCCGGAGTCTGCGAGATGAGCTGGACGTCGCCCGGGACGCCGTGACGGACACGTTTCACAAGTTCTGGATCATCCCGGAACGAGACATTCGCGAAACACTGGCGGCAACTCAACAGAAGATCGGCAGAGCGGTGGACATGCTGAAAAGAGCAGCGTAACAAATTCGCTTTGCCTCCCAACGCCGCCTCACGGCGGCCTTTTTCCATTTCGCCAAAAGGCAGGTGAGAAACTACTGTCGGCTCATCGCGCCAATAGGTAACACCACACGCCCTGTCCGGCGCATTGCCGTTACGTCGTTTTCGAACGCTGTGCCGCAACGGAGGCAGACCTGATAATCCTGTCCATGAATGCCGCTGTGTGGCCAAGAGAATCGATGGGGGCAGAGGAATCGCAGAATGTGCTTGAGCAATGCTGACATGACTGGCCTCGCGACAAAGTGCAGTGAAGATTCTCGGCCTGAGAAAAGCCTTGGTTTCGTGGCGACAGCGAGCTACTAAGCCGAAAGTAGCACCGAAGCGCTGAGCCGAAGCCAGCACCGTAGTTCACACCCCGCGAGCAAATGGCCAATGCCAGGTCTCATTTCTGGCCATACCGGCGTCCTTTTCCATTCCCCACAAGGCAGGCGAACATCACTGACACCGGAGCCGAATCGCAGTAAAAAAAACGTAGGCCGGGAGTCGTCCGAACCACTCAACCCCTGCGACATCCGTGCGGGCACGAGCGCGGCGACTCTCGGAGTGGACACCTCATGTCTTCCGCCCCCGAGCCGCTACCGCTGCAGATTCCGGTCCAACTGCCGTGGATCGCTCGGATGTCTCGGTGTCACAGGGTACTGGTAAGCTTCGTGGTCGCAGCGTTTGTGTTCTCGGGTGGCGGCGTGCTCGATTGGCTCGTAACCCACGAGCATCTTCCCTCAATATCGCTGATGATGGCTGGGGCCGGAGTGGCGTTGGCCTTGGGTCTATTGGTATTCCAGGTATTGACCGACATCCAAGAACGCTACCAGGCGATGGTGGACCGGCTGCAGCGGATCGCGAAGCTCAACCACCACATTCGGAACGCGTTGCAGGTCATCGCCTTCCACAACGTGCCTGAGCTGGAGCGCGGCCAGGTAGCGATTCAACAAATCAATGCTGCGGTTATTCGCATTGAGTCGGTACTGCGAGAGGTTTTGCCCGCCGGTAAACGATGATCAGAGCCCCAAATCGCCAGCGCAACATCACTGACCCAGAAGCCGAATCGCAGTAAAAAGAAAAATAGGCTGGGCGTCGTCCCGAAATTTAGCCCTCGACCCAGCAAAACAAGGCGGGCTTGAGCCGGCGACGCCCGGTATCACACTCGGATGAGGCAGGATGCGCTCAGTTGTTTTCCGAGCTATCCGTTTCTAGCCAACGTCTCCAACGCATCCCTGTTCGTGTCGAAGCCGCGAAGTGGACCAGCCCTAACCCATGATTCGGGAAGGGATCTACTGCTCGCAAGCAGCGTGCCCAAGAAAGGGCAAAGGAAACAGACTAACCTACCTGTAACAACTCTGAACTCGACCCGACGGACAGTGCCGACCAGTCGCCAGTTGTCGGTCACAGAACAGCAGTCTGGTTGAGTTCCTAACTTCCTGTTGGCCGACCATCCGGAAGCAAAGTTGCGGCAAGCGCTTTTGTCGGAACTAATTTGAGGCATTACTTCCGGCTTGCCCATCATCGCCCACGATCGGAAGCGAGCGCCAAGAAAGCTTCCAACTTCCGAACACGATACCGGTCCGCTTCTAGGTGATTCCGTTAGACTGCCTACCGGCTGAGGCAACTTGATGTGAAGGGTGCTTTGCCCCATCCAACCAGCGCTTACGAAAAGCCAGTCTGGTGTTGAATCCGTACTAAATCCTCTCATCGGCCCGAGGCCTCGGCCACTTGGAGGTCGAGCCCTACGCGTTCCCCATTGATGAGAACTGTTCCGGAATCGATCAGTTGCTGCCCCGTACAGTCGTAGCTTTCATAACAGCGCAGAGCTTCGAATGGGAAGAAGTACTCCACCGCTACTGAACTCGCGTTAGCAGTTGGCTTGGTCGCGAGATGGATGGTGGCGCTGAAACCTATTCCGTCAAACTGCGAATCATCTTTAAAGTAGCCCAGCACTGGACGAATTAAGTGTGAGAGATGGTCATCGAACGTCAAGGCGGCTAAACGATAATGCGAGCTACCGGGACCTTCCGGGAGGTTGGTGTTTATCGACAATTCGAGATAAACGCGCTTGCGGAATGCGATGAAGCTCGGAGCGGCATAACGTACGAAATGCGCCTGCGGATCTAGGTCTTTGACCATGCTGGCCAGGGTATCTTTATGCTCGGCCTGCAGCGAAGTCAATGTCTGTGGGGAAGAGTCACGAATGGGAACTGGCGGATCCACGGGCTTAAGCGTCTTGGGAATCGGCCTGTACTGGATAGAATCATTTTTCTCTTCGCCTCCGCGCGCTACCTCGACTGCCGTGGAACTCGGCGTTGTGGCTTCACGATCCGCGGACGATTCTTGCGCTGTAAGCTGCGGGCCTTCACCGCTCAACCAGATTGTTACTGGTTTGCCATTCAGATTAATCTCTCCTTGCAGCAGAGCCGCTTGTCGCACATTGTCATCTTGTGCCGAAACAAATCGAATCGCTGCCTGTTGCGGTAACACGATCAACAGGTTCTCAGGCCGCTCCATCGAAACGCCCATTACTTTTCCCAGCACATGATGGGAGATCTCGAATGCATAGGATCGGAGGTTGCGATTGTTCTGGAAGCGCGGCACTTCGACTTTAAGTATGGGCAGAATGATGTGATCGAAGGTTTCTTTCGAGCGC
>JBLNFC010000289.1:0-3598 GCA_050263355.1 Acidobacteriota bacterium | reverse complement strand
TTCGTCTTCAATATCTGAGAGGCGTTGCTGTATTCGGGCTTGCGCATCCGCGATTGCTTGGTTGTAAATCGCTGGTCCAACCTCCTCCACAAAGTAGTTGAGCAGCAAGCCTGCTGCCATGTTGCCGATGGGTTCGGGCATATTCTCTTGGAAATAACGTTGAATCGATGTGATCGCGTCCGAACGGGCTTCTTTGGAGAGTTCGATTTTCAAGTGGCTGGCCCTAAAGGCAAAGCTTAGCATGCCTGACGGCTGAAGACTTGAAGACCGAAGACTGACGGCTGAAGACTGCTGCCGATCCTGTGCGATACTGAAAACGTGCCCTCCGCCGATCCAAAATCAGTAAAAGTCAACATAACTGCGGGTACAGGCATGGAGATCGAGTGGAAAGACGGGCACAGCTCCAGCTACTCGTTTCCTTACCTGCGGGATGCTTGCCCTTGCGCTCTGTGCGATGAAGAACGCTCCAAAGCTGGCCGAAAACCGGGGGAGCCGCCGAAGTTGGCACTGGGAGCGTTGCCTATGTTCAAGGCAGCTGCCAAGCCCAACCACGTGGAACCGGTTGGCAAATATGCCATCAAATTCAGCTGGAACGATGGCCACGAACTTGGCATTTACTCCTGGCAATTTCTCAGAGATGTTTGCCCCTGTGAAGAGTGCAAACTCGCCCGGTCGGCACCGAAAGTTTGAGCATAGAGACGCCTGAACTTTGGAAGTATCGCTTTGCGATTCCGAGGAGCCTTGCGGCGAGGAATCTGCTCTTGAAGTCTGAACGCCATCGAATCGGGAAGCGTCGTTCGACACTCGGGATCTGGTGTAATCATTGTCCTTTTTAGACCAACTTAATCCTCAACAGAGGGAAGCCGTCGAGACCACCGAGGGTCCGGTGCTGATTTTGGCTGGCGCCGGGAGTGGCAAGACGCGCGTGATCACCTATCGCATCGCCCACTTGGTGGAAAAAATGGGCGCGATGCCGGACTCCATCCTTGCGGTTACGTTTACGAACAAGGCCGCCTCGGAGATGGCGGAGCGTGTGAATAAGCTGGTGGGCAGCTACTCAGTGACCAAGCCCGTCATCTCGACCTTTCACTCGTTTTGCGTACGCACGTTGCGCCGGGATATCGAAGCTCTTCGCATTCCGGCGGCTATTCCTGGCGGCAAACCCATTGGGCTAACCAAGAATTTTGTGATCTATGACGAAGCCGACCAGCAGTCGGTGGTGAAAGGGGTGATGCGGCGCCTGGGCGTCGACGATAAGGAGCTTACGCCGCGCACCGTCCTGTCCCGAATCTCATGGGCAAAGAACCACATGCTCGATCCTCAGGAGATTTATCTCAATTCCGGCGATCCCAAGACGGAGAAAGTCGCGCACATCTATGCGGAGTATCGCAAGGAACTGCTCAAAGCCAATGCCATGGACTTCGACGACCTGCTGCTCGAGGCCGTTCGCCTCTTGAAAACCTCGGCAGAGGTCCGCGATTACTACAACCGCAAGTTTCAGTATCTGTTGGTCGACGAGTATCAGGACACCAATCGTCCGCAATATGAATTGATGCGCCTCTTGGCAGGGAACCGACACAATGTGTGCGCGGTGGGCGATGAGGACCAATCGATCTACTCCTGGCGAGGCGCCGACATCCGTAACATTCTCGAGTTCGAGGGCGACTTTCCGGAAGCGAAGATTATCCGCCTCGAACAGAATTACCGGTCCACGCAAAACATCCTGCAAGCCGCGTCGCATGTGGTCGCGAACAACGTTCGCCGCAAGGGAAAGAACCTCTGGACCTCGCGCCAGGGCGGCTCCAAGCTGGGATACTACGAAGCGCCGGATGTTGAAAACGAAGCGCTGTTCGTTGCAGATCGCATTTCCAAGTACATCCGTGAAGCCGCCGCGCAAGGCGAGAAGGGCCGAGTGGCGGTTCTTTATCGTACGAACTCACAGTCACGCTTGTTTGAAGAGGCCATGCGCCGATACCAACTGAAATATCACGTAGTGGGTGGCTTCTCGTTCTACGAGCGCGCCGAGATCAAGGATATGATCTCCTACCTGAAAGTGATTCAGAATCCCGATGACTCTGTGTCGCTGCTGCGCGTCATCAATACTCCGACTCGCGGGATCGGAAAGACCACAATGGAAACCGTGGAGCGAGTTGCGCTCGAGACTGGCGTCTCATTGTGGGGCGCGATTCGCGAAGTAATCCGGCGACAGTTGCTGCCGGCCCGCGCTCTTGCTGCGCTGAAAAGTTTTCGCGACTTGATCGAGGATGCTGGAGCGATGTTGGCAGGAACCTATGTCGAACAATTGCACCGCACGGTAAATGAAGAAGAAAGAAGCGATCTGCCTGCAGCCATCGCGCCTGAGGACGTTCAGGACCTGGACGAAACCGACTTCAATCCTTTAGCGTTCGATTTTGGCCCGATGGAAGAAGCGGGTCAGCCCGAAGCTACTTTCGAGTCGACGGCCGATTCACCAGTGGATGCGAAACCGGAGACCACCGACATCGGAGAAGTTCCCGCCGATTTCCCGGCGCCTACGGTCAACACTGCCGAACTTCTTAAGTTTCTGATTGATCGCACCGGCTACATCAAGCAACTGGAGGAAGAGGACACCCCGGAAGCTTACTCGCGCATTGAAAACTTGCGCGAGTTGGTGAACGCAGCCATGGATTCCAAGGACCGCGGCGAGACCCTCGATCAATTCCTTGATCATGCCGCGCTGGTGAGCGACGCCGACGCCTACGATGAACGCGCCCAGATCACGCTAATGACTCTGCACGCGGCCAAGGGCCTGGAATTTCCGCTTGTCTTCTTATGCGGTCTGGAGGAGGGGCTGTTCCCGCACTCGCGAACCTTCCTTCAGCCCGACGATATCGAAGAGGAACGCCGCCTCTGCTACGTCGGTATGACTCGTGCGATGGACACGCTGATCCTCACTCGTGCCGTCTATCGTCGGCGTTACGGCACTGATCTGCCCGAGGCGAGCGTGCCGTCGCGCTTTCTCGAGGAGGTCCCGGCAGAACTGCTGGAAGACGTGGGCACTCCGCAGCACGCCCGCTTTGCCGGTAATCAGGCTTGGACGAGTACTCCCAGGCGTCCAGCGGAGCGACGCTCCGCGGTGCCCGAAGACGCGCCTGAAGCGCACTACTCTTACGAAGACGAAGATCAAAGCGCGAGTTGGAAGCCGCCAAGCCGGAGCAAGCCGCAACCCTCCTATTCGACCAAAAGCTACAACTCCATCGACAATATCGCCGAGTTTTTTGCCTCGCGCGGCAAGAAATTCAACCTGCCCAAGGTGCCCGTCGAGGAGCCAAAAGGGAAGCGGGGCTTTCGCCCAGGACAGAAGGTGCGGCACCCCAAGTATGGCGAGGGTACTGTGTACCAGAGGGAAGGAGACGGTGAAGACGCGAAGATTACGGTACAATTCCCACGGTTCGGGCTGAAGAAGCTGGTCGAGAAGTATGCTCAACTCGAGAGAGCGTAAGACAGCCACGGCCCAGGCAGTTCGACATCCAGATTCCTTGTGTGTCCGCCGTGCAACCGCGGCCGGCCGATAGGCAGCTTGGAATGACGATAAATAAAAGGAAGGAAGAACGAACTC
>JBLNFC010000288.1:0-5805 GCA_050263355.1 Acidobacteriota bacterium | reverse complement strand
TCACCAGTTCCGCTACGCGAGTGTCCTGCCACACGATAGCGTTAGTTACCGGTTGGCCGGTGCGACGATCCCAAAGGATGCTTGTTTCTCGCTGATTGGTGATCCCAACAGCGTGGAAGTCATCTCGCTTCAGCGCATGTTCACGACAACAGTCTTCTATGACCTGCTGCGTACGTTGCCAGATCTCTTCGGGATTGTGTTCTACCCACCCGGGTTGCGGGTAGATTTGCTCATGCTCGCGCTGGGCGAGAGCGACGACGTCACCGTTATGATCGAAGACAATGAATCGGGTGCTAGTGGTGCCCTGATCGATGGCTGCTATGTAGCTCACTGCGCATCATGTTAGCTGAATGCTGGCGAGGAACGAAATCGACCAGCCGACGTCGACATGGGAGGAGCGGATCAAAAAGAAGGGCACTGCCTAACGCACTTGAAGGCTCTTCAGCATTTTGCGATACGTGGAACGCAGCCGCGAGAAGTCGTTTTCCGGAGCAATGAAGACCAAGTACAGCAGGCCGCCGCCCTGCGAACGAGGTACGGTAATCAGCCAATCCTGTTCAGACGTAGGACGGCCATTCTGGACGATGGGTGACTTGCCAGTAAGGCTTACGGACCTGCCCTCGACGCCGTTGACTTTCACGCTACGCGGGCTTCCCGATGCCTGCAGACCGGGGTTGGACTGCTGAAGGCTTTGTACTAACGCCTCGGTGGCATCATCGAGCGAGCTAGCGTTTTGAGCCTGTGCTCCACCGATAACCACACCGTATGCGATGCCTCCTTGGCCGACCCCGGCGGGCGGAGCAATCGCGACCGAATTTTGATCGGCGCCGGCCTTCCAATTATCGGGATAAGCGATCGTGAATGCATCGTGCTGGAACTGTTTGAAGTTCCCGCTGGGCTTGACCTGCTCATACGAGACATTTGTGAGCGTGCCGTTGCCCGGTTGCCCGTTCGCTGGCCCTTGTCCGCCGTCGCTCGTAGGGGAAGAGGCGGGAAGGTTCGCGGGGATGGAACCGGTCTGCCGGTTTTGCTGCGCCCATGTGCCTGACTTCGCTCCGTCGGCGATTTGCTGTGCGGTGTAGGTTTT
This sequence comes from Acidobacteriota bacterium, assembly GCA_050263355.1. Taxonomy (GTDB): domain Bacteria; phylum Acidobacteriota; class Terriglobia; order Terriglobales; family Acidobacteriaceae; genus Gp1-AA122. Next base: position 4,718 of record JBLNFC010000288.1, on the reverse strand, counting down.
GGTGGCGAGCGCCTGCTGGTGCGCGGAGTTGAAGGCGGTGGTATTGCCTAAGTATTGTCTCGGTGGCCAGCTCTGGATTTCCTTCTGAATGGCTTCGGTGCGGTTGCCAGGGTTAGGATGGTCACTCAAGAATTGTGGACCGCCACCGCCGCCCTGTTTTTCGAGTTTCTCAAAGAAGTCTGCCATTGCCTGGGCGTTGTATCCAGCCTTGTACATGATGATGGCACCCACGGCGTCTGCCTGTGACTCGTCTTTGCGCGAGTAACGAAGCAGCAAAGAACCGGCGCCAAACTGGATTCCGAGGCGCGCCAAATTACCGACAGCGCTGCCGCCGAACAGTCCACCAAGAGCTCCGATAATGTTTGCCCACTCCTGTTTGGGCGCCTGCTTCGCTGAGTGCTGCATGTAGACGTGCGACATCTCGTGCGCGATGACACCTACTAACTCCGCCTCATTGTCGGCGGACTGAATGGTTCCGACGTTCACGAAGATTGGGCCGCCCGGCAAGGCGAAGGCGTTGATTTCTTTTTGCGGAATGACGTGGAACTGGTATGGCCACGAGTATTGCGCAGGAATTACGGCGCGCAATTTCTCTCCGATTTGCCTGACGTATTGGGTGAGAGGACTCGAGTCCGGCAGGACGGGCATTTGCTTGTAAACTTCTGCCGTCGCTTGCAGTCCCAATTGTTCCTGCTGTTCCTTGGTTATGCTGGTCGAACCGGGGTCGGGAAGCTCTGGCGTAACGGTTGGCGTTGCAGCCCAAGTGGGCAGTGTCATGACGCATGCAAGCGCGAGTGCCAGCGCTTGCACGGAGAAACTTCGTCTGGTCATAAGCTTCATCGCAACCACCTTCGGGAGAACCGACAACAAGCTATCCTACGTGCCATGAGATGTGCAGCAGAATTTTCCGGATGTCTGTCTCGGGAAGATACTGTAGCAAATAGAGTTGTGTATCAGAAGCAGGGAAGAACGGCGGGCAAGCTCAGGGCTTTCCGCCTTTATCCGGTGGCACTGGCGCAAACAGGTAACCGAGTGAGATTCCGGCCACCACAAACCAGAGGAGATTTTGTTTTGCAACAGGATCTTCGATCGAAAAACTGCCAATCGGTGGAAGCATAAAACAAGAAAACACAACTGCCGAAACCGAGCTACCAACCATTGCAGCGACGGCTCCGAAACGGATCGCCACGAATATCACCACGAGGAGAAAGGGAAAGATCACGCTCACGCGCAGCGAGGTTGTACGCACGCACATCGCCAGCAGCGCCGCTGCTCCTGTGCACAGTGCAACGCCATAGACGGCTTCTGAATGGCGAAACTGCGGGACGTGCTCTTTGAGTCGGTTTACGCGCAGCATGGAAGTGTTGTTTTGTGGTTCATTCAAGGTTCATGGAATTTGATGGCGGCTGGTTTCGGAGAGGTTTGCCTCACGCTCCCACCGCTTAAGACAACACTATAGTTTCGAACTAAAAGAATCAATATGTTTGGGCCAAGTTCGACACCCCTGGGCAGAGAGGCGGTGTGGCAAACTGTTTGATCCGGAGGACGGATGAACATCCTCGAATTCACACTGCTGGTGGCGCTGGGTTCGTGGATCGCCGGTTTTCTAGGCGCTCTCACGGGACTAGGTGGTGGAGTTGTTCTGGTTCCCCTGCTCACGTTGTTCTTCAAGGTGGATATTCGCTACGCGATTGGAGCTTCGCTGGTTTCAGTAATCGCCACCTCTTCGGGAGCGGCCGCAGCGTATGTGAAGGAGGGATTTTCCAATATCCGCATTGGGATGTTTCTGGAAATTGCAACCACGCTGGGCGCGTTGCTTGGGGCATTTCTCGCGACCAAAGTGCCCGCCGCTGCGATTGCGATTATCTTCGGATTGGTGTTGGTGTATTCCGCGTATTTGTCGAAGCGTCCCAGGGGCAAGCCGCTCGGCGAAGAGACGCCCGATCCCCTCGCCACCCGCTTGCGGTTGAATGGCAGTTTTCCTACTCCTGAGGGTATACGCAACTACTGTGTGCGGCGCGTGCCCGCGGGTTTCAGCTTGATGTTTGGCGCTGGAGCACTCTCCGGTTTGCTTGGCATTGGTTCGGGAGCGGTGAAGGTGCTAGCCATGGATCAAGCGATGAAGATTCCCTTCAAAGTGTCGACAACGACCAGCAACTTCATGATCGGCGTCACCGCTGCGGCGAGCGCAGGTGTTTACCTGAGTCGTGGCTACATCGATCCTGGACTGGCGATGCCAGTAATGCTGGGGGTCTTAGCGGGATCAGTAGTCGGCACGCGCGTACTGATGAAAGCGGAAACCAAGGTGCTCCGGATGGTTTTCAGTCTGGTGATTGTCGTACTCGGACTGGAGATGATTTACAAAGGCGTCACGGGGAGAATCTAATTGACGCTGAAAGATGCGTGGAATGATCAGAAGATAGAAGACATCATTGGCAACTTGCTCCGGATCGGGGTGGGAACCGCCGCCGCGGTGGTGCTCGTGGGAGCAGCGGCGTATCTAGTCCGACATGGGTTCGGTCATGCGAATTACCGGGTATTTCGCGGGGAGCCGAGTGACTTGCGCACGCTCCGGGGCATCGTTCGTGCTGCTGTAGGTTTGCATCCGCGAGGAATTATCCAGCTAGGTCTGGTGCTGTTGATCGCCACCCCTGTGGCTCGAGTGGCCTTCTCAGTATTCGCGTTTGCTGTGGAGCGCGACAGTATGTATGTGGTTTTTACGCTGATGGTTCTAGGCATCCTAATTTTGAGTTTGGCTGGTATTGCCTGAGATGAGGCAACTTGTCTGTATCAAAGCGTTGGCAAATCCCGAGCAGCCAAACTACTGACGTGCGCATCTAGACTGCTGCCACCAAATTAATTTATTCCCCGTAGCGTATTTCAAATGTCTGCTGATCCGGATGTAATCGTCGTCGGCGCAGGTATTTCAGGATTGTCTGCTGCGCTGGCTCTCACCCGTGCGGGCTTGAGCGTTGTCATCCTGGAGGCGCGCGATCGCGTGGGCGGCCGCATCTTCACTCAATGGGATGAAAAAGTAAACGCTCCTGTCGAACTGGGCGCCGAATTCATTCATGGGAAGCCGCCCGAGATATGGGATCTCGCAGGCAAGCTGAAGATCAAGCCTAAAGAACTCGTTGGTGAAAATTGGTGCTTTATCGATCGAAGGTTGGAAGCGTGCGACTTCTTTGAGGAAGTCGATGACGTGCTGGGCAAAATAGATGAAAACCAGCCGGACGAGTCATTCCTGAATTTTCTTGAAGGCTGCTGTCCGAGTCGTTATCACAAACTGGCGAAGCGTTGGGCGACTGGGTACATCACCGGATTTCACGGCGCGGATCCAGCGCAGATCAGCGTCCATTCCATTGCCAGGGCGTCAAAGGCGGACGAAGAAATCCAGGCCGAGCGTGCCTTTCGCCTGCCGGGCGGCTATGAAGTCTTTGTGAAGTACTTCGCGGATGCACTCGCAGATGCGAGAGTTCCGATTCTGCTGAATACGGTAGTCGAAGAGGTTCATTGGAATAGAGGCCTAGTCCGGGTCACGGCTCAGGGCGCAGGGCAGAGGCTTGAATGGCAATCTTCGCGCGTGTTGATTACCTTGCCGGTCCCGCTGCTGCAAGCAGAGAAAACGGAGGCAGGTTGCATACGTTTTGCTCCCGCACTGCCAGCATGGAAGCAGGATGCCCTCTCAAAGCTGGCCATGGGCAAAGTGTTTCGCGTAGTGCTCAGGTTCCGAACACGATTCTGGGACGATTTGCATTCGGGGAGTAGCTCGAAATCACTTGGTTCTATGCGGTTCCTGTTTTCTCAGGAGCAATGGTTCCCGACTTGGTGGACAACTCTCCCTGAGAAATTGCCAATGCTGGTGGCCTGGGCTCCGTTTTGCGATGCGGAACACTTGTCTGGTCAGAGCAACGGGTTCGTAACCGACCAAGCGCTACGCACGCTGGCTCGTGTGTTTCACACGGACTTACGAGAGCTGGAGAACCTGGTGGAAAAAGTTTCTTGGCATGACTGGGAACAGGATCCTTTCTCGCGAGGCGCTTACAGTTATGTAAAGGTTGGTGGCGAGACTGCGCAACATGACTTGGGCGTGCCGGTCGAGGGGACGTTATTTTTTGCGGGCGAAGCTACGGACGTGAATGGTCACAACGGCACCGTGCATGGAGCGCTTTCCAGCGCGGCCCGCGTGGCAGGCGAAATCCTATCAGGCAAGTAGTTGTGTCCCGTAGTCATGTCCCGAAGTCAGTGGAGCTTGCCTTTCGCCCAGGCACTCGAAATAACGGCGAGCATCCTTGGGACGCAGTTCGGCCCTCCGATGCGGAAGGCGAACAGGGAAAGGGGAATACTGCCAGGGGAGGCGAGCATCCTCAGGCATGCATCGGTGACGTTACATGAGTGCTTCGGAAGGTTAGACGCCAGGACTAACCGATCGCACTAGCAACGGATGAAAACACCGTGTTCGAATTAGAACCGATCAGGCGGATCGTTCCGACCACGATAATCAAGATCACCGCGACCATGACGGCATATTCTGCGATGTCCTGACCTTGCTCGTCTGACCACATTCTGTGAATAAGATTCGACACATTATCCTCCGGGTGGATATTGCTGGATGGCGCTGTTACAGGGTAGCGCCATAATGAGCTTCGATATATTATTTGTCAACTGTTCTGTAGCTCAGAGGGAATTTTGGTTGCGCTAAACTCGTTTTCCCGTCT
>JBLNFC010000287.1:0-9525 GCA_050263355.1 Acidobacteriota bacterium | reverse complement strand
TTGCCTCGGGCAAGGGCAGGTTGCTCCTGAACGGCCGGCCAAGCGAATCGTAACCCGCACGCGGTTGGTAGCAATTTTCTCTGACCTGGAGGATCAACTTTTCAAAGGCCTGCAGGGAAAGAACGAGAAAGCTGTGAAATCGCTACTCGGAGAGGAGTTTCAGGTCTGGACGCCGACCGCACCCGGCGATCCCGTCCCACTTGAGGAGTGGCAAAAACAGTCCTGGGCTGAAGATTTAAAATCGTTCTATGTCCGTCAGATGGCAGCGCGCCCCGTGGACGACAATGCTGTCCTGGTTCATTTTCTGCTGAGCAAGACGGTGGACGTGCGGGGCAAAGCATCGGTCCGCGACTACTTCATTGTCGATTTATGGCAGAAGAATGACGACAAATGGCAGCTTTGTGATCGATACGCGTCGCCGCTGGGCGCCGGGGTTTCGAAGCCAGCTATGGTTCGGCCGAGCGGAAAAAATTAGCCGTTTGCGGTAGTCTGCACGACACCATGGCTGATAAGCTATTAGGAATTCTTATAGTTCAGAGCGTTAGGATACGCCGATCTTATGTCTGTCAGCCGCACGTTGTTCCAGAAGATTTGGGACGAGCACATTGTGTGTGAGCCTTCCGGGGGCAATCCGCTGATTTATGTTGACCTCCACCTCGTGCACGAGGTGACCTCTCCGCAGGCGTTCGACGGGCTCCGGGCCGAGGGCCGCAAAGTTCGACAGCCGCTGCGCACGGTGGCCACGGTTGATCACAATATTCCGACGACCCCGCGCGGAACTCCTATCACGGACCCAATCGCAGCACGGCAGATTTCGACGCTTCAGCAGAATTGCAAAGAATTCGGCGTTCCCCTGTTCGACATGGATTCGCCGGACCAGGGAATCGTGCACGTCATAGGCCCGGAACTCGGATTGACGCGACCAGGTATGACCATCGTTTGCGGCGATAGCCATACCAGCACACACGGCGCGTTTGGTGCCCTAGCTTTTGGTATCGGCACTTCAGAAGTGGAACACGTTCTCGCTACCCAGACGTTGCCGCAGCGCAAACCCCGGACGATGTTGATCGACGTGAGGGGAGCGCTGTCCGAAGGAGTCACCGCCAAAGATCTGATTCTCGGAATTATTGGCCAGATCGGAACTGACGGAGCCACCGGATACGTCGTCGAGTACGCGGGTGAAGCGGTGCGGGCGCTCTCGATGGAAGGGCGTATGACGCTGTGTAACATGAGCATCGAAGCCGGGGCGCGAGCCGGCATGATCGCTCCGGACGAGACAACCTTCGCATACATTAAAGGCAAGCGCTTTGCACCCAAAGGCGATGAATGGGAAGCGGCGGTCGAACGTTGGCGCACGCTGCCGTCGGATCCGGGAGCAGGTTATGACAAAGTTGTCCATATCGACGCGTCGCGCTTGGCTCCGTTCGTAACTTGGGGAACGAATCCCGGCATGGTCGTCTCCGTCACAGATCGTGTTCCGGATCTGAACTCGTTCACGGCAGATGCAGACCGACGCTCTGCTGAAAGCATGTTTGCATACATGGCTCTCAAGCCTGGAACTCCCGTTAAAGAGATCAAGGTTGACCGAGTCTTCATAGGTTCATGCACGAATTCGCGTTTAGAAGACTTGCGGGCTGCGGCACGGGTGGCCAAGGGTTACCAGGTGAATCCTAAGGTGCGCGCCATGGTGGTTCCTGGCTCGCAAGCGGTGAAGCGTGCCGCGGAAAAAGAAGGATTGGATAAGATTTTCTTGGAAGCCGGCTTCGAATGGCGTGAATCAGGATGTTCGATGTGCCTCGGTATGAATCCCGATATCCTGCAACCGGGCGAGCGATGCGCTTCCACCAGCAACCGAAACTTTGAAGGGCGACAGGGGCGTGGCGGTCGCACCCATCTGGTCAGTCCGATGATGGCCGCGGCCGCAGCAATAAACGGACATTTCAGCGACGTTCGCAATTGGCGTTTTCACTAAGAGGGTCGATATGGAGCCTTTTCGCGTACATACCGGGTTAGTAGCGCCGCTGGATCGCGCCAATGTGGATACGGACCAGATCATTCCTAAACAATTCCTGAAGAGAATCGAGAAGACCGGATTCGGGGAGTTCTTGTTCCACGACTGGCGCCGCACTGCTTCAGGGGATAAAGACAATTCATTCGTTCTTAACCAGCCGCGCTATGACAAGGCAACAGTTCTGGTTGCGGGGAAGAACTTTGGCTGCGGATCATCGCGGGAACACGCGGTGTGGGCCCTGGCCGACTTCGGATTCCGTGCTGTAATCGCTCCTTCCTTTGCCGATATTTTTTCGAATAACAGCGTGAAGAACGGTTTTCTGAATGTGACGCTGGGGGAAGATGAAGTAAACGAGTTATTGCGGCGCGCGCAAGCAAACGAAGCCTATCAGCTCACGGTCGATTTGGAGAAGTGCGAGGTTCGCGACGCGCAGGGTTTGCGCTTGAGGTTCACGATTGACCCATTCGTACGTCAGTGCCTGCTGGAAGGACTGGACGAAATCGGGCTCACGCTTCAGCACCAACCTGCAATCGATAGGTACGAAGCCAGCCACCCGCTTCCGGTCGGTGTGAAAGAACTATTCAGCTGAGCGGGTTGGAAGAATCAATCCAGGATAAAGACGGTTGCGGCACTCTGGACAGATGCCGTGGCTGAATTCGGCTTCCGTATGTTCGCGGATGTAAGCCTCGACTTGTTCCCAGTCGCCGCGCTGATTGCGAATGCGTTTGCACGACGCGCAGATCGGCAAGATGCCTCGCAAAATCCCACTGATATCTTCGGCGTGGCCTATCACGTACGGAGCGCGGCCAGGTTCCTCATAATGAAAGTTACGGTAATACCAGGTGCGATCCTCGCCGCTCGTGGCCACTAGTCTCAGGTAGCCCTCTACGGTACGTTTTTCCCGAATCACCTGCAGGTACCTCTCAAATCCGATTGCTCTAATTCTGCAGCAAAATCGAAGAGGTGACTTCCTACTACTTCGTTAGGAGAAAATCCGAGCTTACGGAGAGTTAGAAAGGCACTGAGCTTGGGAATAGCTTTTGTTACTCTGGTATTGGAGGACTAATAGATGCTCGGGTCATTACGAGTACTTACGATCTGCTTGCTGATTCCTTCGTTTGCCTCCGCACAGAACATGTCGCAAGCCACCGCGGTCACGGTCAAAGATCTGGAAACATTCCTGAAAGCGGCAAACGAGCGCCTCAATGATCTGAGCGTAAAGTACAACCAGGCGCAATGGGTGCAAGAAACATACATCACCGATGACACGGAAGCGGTTGCCGCCGCCATGAACGAGAACTACTTGCAGGCCATCTCCGACCTGGCCGCCGAGGCCAAGCGGTTCGATAACCTGCAAGCTTCCCCGGAGCTGACACGACAACTCAAGCTGCTGAAGCTGTTGGTGGCCGCTCCCGCTCCCAATGATCCGAAGGAACGAGCTGAACTCGCCCGCTTGGGTGCATGGCTTAGCGGGATCTACGGCAAAGGCAAATATTGTCCGAAGACGGGCCCCTTTGCGGGCCACTGCATGGGGCAGAGTGAAATGGAAAAAGCCATGGCCTCCACAAAGGATCCGGAGGTCCTGCTTGATCTCTGGGTGGGGTGGCGCACGATTTCCGCACCCATGCGCCAGAATTACACGCGTTTCGCGGAACTTGCCAACAAGGCTGCGCGAGAGATGGGATTCAGCGATCTCGGTGCGCTCTGGCGTTCGAATTACGACATGACGCCCGAGCAATTCAGCGCCGAATTGGATCGGCTTTGGAACCAGGTTCGCCCGCTCTACCTGTCGTTGCACGCCTACGTGCGTTCCCAACTGGTGAAGAAGTATGGCGCTCAAATGGTACCCCCGACAGGGCCGATTCCGGCTCACCTGCTGGGCAACATCTGGGCACAAGACTGGACGCACATCTACGACCTGCTGAACGTGCCCAGTGGGAGTGGAGTTGATCTAACTCCTATCCTGCAGCAGAAACACATCGATGATCTACAAATGGTCCGGTATGGAGAGGCTTTCTTCACCTCGCTTGGATTCGAGCCACTGCCAAAGACATTCTGGGAGCGGTCGATGTTCCGTAAGCCAGCCGACCGTGATGTAATTTGCCACGCGAGCGCATGGGACGTCGACAACCAGGAAGATCTCCGTCTCAAGATGTGTATTCGGATTAATGACGAAGACTTCCGCACCATTCATCACGAACTCGGGCATAATTTCTACCAGCGAGCTTATCGTCACCAGCCCTTCATCTTCGAAGAGAGCGCCAATGACGGTTTTCATGAGGCCATTGGCGATACCATCGCATTATCGGTTACGCCGGAATACCTGAAACAGATCGGGATGATTTCCGACGCCCCCGGGCCTGATGCCGACATAGGGCTGCTCATGCACAAGGCACTGGAGAAAGTCGCATTCCTTCCTTTCGGTTTGCTGATCGACCAGTGGCGCTGGGGCGTCTTCTCGGGTCAGATCAAGCCCGACGAATACAACAAGGCGTGGTGGCAATTACGCCAAAAGTATCAGGGCGTCGCGGCCCCGGTTCAGCGCACAGAAAGGGACTTTGACCCCGGTGCGAAGTACCACGTTCCTGGAAACACTCCTTACGCCCGTTATTTTCTCGCCGACATTCTTCAATTTCAGTTTCATCGGGGGCTATGCCGGGCCATCGGGTACCAGGGGCCTCTGCACCGCTGCTCCATTTACAACAACAAGGTGGCAGGCGAGCGCTTGAAGAAGATGCTGGAAATGGGCAAGAGCCAGCCATGGCCTGACGCTCTCTATGCACTTACCGGAGAGCGGCAGATGGACGCGAGCGCCATCCTTGACTACTTCGCTCCATTGCAAAAGTGGCTGGATGAGCAGAACGCAAAGAACGGCGTGAAGCCAGGCTGGTAGTCTCGTCGAATTTGGCCATGTAACATGGGCACCAGGATAGTTGTTGTTCGCCGCAGTGCTAGCCACCAAGAGTCCCCTTATCTACACCCGCACGACTCAGAAACTAGGGAGATTACCGGATGGCGAGTTGGACAGTGGACGGGTGAACCTTGGTCATCAGTTCCTGATTGGGGGATTTATGAATTCGAAAACTCCGGGAGCACCGCAAGTTACTCCGCACGAACGCGAGGAGATGGGTAGCCGCCGTGATCCTGAAGAACGTCCGGCGGTCCACGCGCATGAAGTGCGCGACAAGATGCTGGACAAGACGCTGGCCGACTCATTCCCGACTAGCGATCCACCTTCCTCCATTCCGGATCCGGCCAGCGAGGAATCAATTTCGGCCCGGAAGAATTTAGAAGAGGAGCTAATCGCCGCGCTCCCGCATGGTAGTTGGGCCGCGATTTCCATGGAAGACCGGCAGGTTGTCGGTACCGGCGCTTCCCGCGAGGAAGCCGAGGAGAAGGCAAACGCGCAAGGGTACAAGAATCTATCACTGGTGCGAGTGCCGCCCGATCCGGACGCTCCGGAGCAGGCAGCTTAATGTCAGATTCCTGTCTACACCTCCGCTTGCACACCCAGTTCGTCAATGTGCTTCATCAGTTCGGCGGGATCTTCGTATACCCGATAAGCCCCAGCCTGCTCTAATTCGTCCATACCATAACCGCCAGCGAGTATGCCGACGCCAAGCGCGTGGGCACGGCGAGAGGCCAGCAGGTCCCATACACTGTCGCCGACTACGATGCAGTCGTCGATGTCGATCTTGAGTTTCTGCGCGGCAGTCAGAAACAGGTCGGGAAAAGGCTTGCCATGCGAGACGTCGTCGCGCGTAATCAGCTGAACCTCTGAACCAGCATCGAGCATGTGGACGGCTTTCCTGGCGTTCACCATTCCGCCGCTCGTAGCGATAGCCCACGGCACGTCCAGCCGGGTGAGCATCGACAGCAGTTCCTTGGCTCCGGGCAGCGGACGTACTTGGGCCAGTCGCTTGTGAAAAGCGCTGTTGTGCAGGTCCTTCAGCCGTTCTGCTTCTTTCTTGCTGAGTTTTCGTCCGGTTTCCCGCTGCAGCGCGGTCAGGATCAGGCCATCACTCATGCCAACCCGGCGGTGAATTCGCCAAGTGGAGAGTTCGATGTCCATCTCGTGCAGCGCCTCGCGCCATGCGAGCACGTGCTGGTAAACGCTGTCGATGAGCGTGCCATCCAGGTCGAACAGGAATGCGGGTTTGCCTTCGGAAACAGCGGACCGCCGTGCTTTTGCCATGAGACGCCTCGGTGGATTTCCTAGGATGTGCGAACGCAGCAGATCGTTGCGTGGAACTTGCGCGCCATCTGCAGTGCGCGTGCTTGCGTCTTATTGTTTCGCGGGAACCCTCACGTATCTGGGAGACTCGCCCCTGCTCCACGGGTCATAGTTCATCGCGAACCGAATTCGATCGGAAATGGTCGGGTGGTCCCAATCCCACATCACGGCAACCCTGCTGGGGTATGGATACTCGAGCCAATTTTCGCCGAGGATCTGAAACGCGTGTGCATCGACTTGTCCGGCATTCGCAACCAGGCCGTGGGTGACTTCCAGGCCGTAAACATCGGCGGCATGCTCAATCCGGCGGCTCTCCGCATTTAGGCCGGGTTCACTGACGAATGAAAGAAGTGAGGCGATCAGAAGCAGCAGAGGCAGCGACGCCCAATCGTGTAGTCCGCGAATGTCCCAAGCTGACGTCCAACGATTCTGAATCCAGCTAGCAAGATGATAGGTGGCATACAGTAGGGCGAGGAGGAACAACATCCCCAGCACGAATCCATGCACGACGTGTCCGAGAACGTAGTGGCCCATCTCGTGTCCGAACACGACCATCAGCTCCGGCGCCGTGAATTGCTGGATCGCCGTATCCCAAACCACTACACGCTTGGTTGCGCCAAACCCGGTGACGTATGCATTCGGTCCGGTGACTTTGGAACTGGCTTTCATCTCGAACATCCGATCGCGCGGAATCTCCAGGCCACCATTGCGCGAGACCTTCTCCAAGACCTCCACTAACTCAGGATGCTTGGCCTCCAGAGGCTCGGACGTATAGAAGAGTGGATCGATTGCCACGGGAGCAATGAAGGTGAGAAACGCAGAAACCGGAATCATTGCGATCCAAAAGTACAACCACCATCGCCGCGGGCTCCGGGCGACAACAAGGTAGAAGATCCAGACCACAACAGTACCCACAGCGATTATGAGCGCGAGTTCGACGGCCCAGTCCCGCAACCACGAGCCCCAACCCTGCACAGAGATCCCATATTTGAGGCCGAGATGGTGTCCATAGACTGAGAACGGCAACCGCAGCAGAAGGAAGCTGCTCGCAAACAGCGGGATGATGATAATCGCATGCACGAAGCGACGCCTCGTGATTCGCTCCGCCCAATCGCGGAGTTTGACCACGAACCGCCAACGGATAAATAAAAACAGAATCAGAAAGCTGTAGACGGTCGACAGCGCCACCAGCCAGTTGCGAATGGTGTAGAGCGCATGAGACTTGGCTAGCTTGTCGGGAGGGAGAGTGTATTCGGTAGCTTCTAGACTCTTTGCTCCGATACTTGTGCCGGGTTGAGGGTTGATTGTGGTTTGGGCCAGTAGGGAAGTCGCAAGCACGCAGACGCTGATTAGAACGGAGGCGAGAGAGTAGATAGGACTTACCTATTGCTTCTTGGCTGTTATAAGACGTCGTTCCAGGTCGGCAACTTCCTGCCGCAGACCTTCAGGCAGGTGATCGCCAAATTTAGCGAAATGTTCTTTGATCCGGGGCACCTCCGCCAGCCAGCCGTCGATGTCAACACTCAACAATTTGGCCAGGTCTGAGCCCGAGATGTTGAGTCCATTGGAATCCAGATCGTCAGGTTCGGGTACCATGCCGATCGGCGTTTCGGTGGCCTGCGCTTTGCCATCACACCGATCAAAGATCCACTCCAGCACGCGGCTGTTTTCTCCGTAGCCAGGCCAAAGGTACTTCCCGTTTTCATCTTGGCGGAACCAGTTCACGTAATAAATCCTGGGGAGCTTTGCCGACCCTGCCTCCTGTCCAATTTTCAGCCAGTATGCAAAATAGTCACCCATGTGGTATCCGCAGAAGGGGAGCATCGCCATCGGATCGCGACGCAACTGCCCGACCTTACCTGCTGCAGCCGCGGTGGTTTCACTGCTAGCCGTTGCGCCGAGGAAGGTTCCGTGTTGCCAGTTGAACGCTTCTGTCACAAGGGGAACAACGCCGGCGCGGCGTCCACCGAAAAGAATCGCATCAATAGGAACCCCTTTGGGATCCTCCCACTCGGGCGCAATTACGGGGCACTGACCCGCTGGCGTGGTGAAGCGCGCGTTGGGATGAGCCGCCCTGCGGCCCGATTCCGGCGTCCACGGACGGCGCAGCCAGTCCATCAACTCTGGCGGCTTCTGGTCGGTCATTGCTTCCCACCACACGTCCCCTTCCGGAGTTACCGCGCAGTTGGTGAAGATCGAGTTCCGCGTGGCCGTCAGCATGGCGTTTGCGTTCGATTTCATGCTCGTGCCCGGAGCCACTCCGAAGAAACCGTATTCGGGGTTGATCGCGTAGAGACGTCCGTCGTCGCCGAACTTCATCCATGCGATGTCATCGCCAATAGTTTCCACCTTCCATCCTGGAATGGTCGGGATCAGCATCGCCAAGTTGGTTTTGCCGCAAGCCGAAGGGAAGGCGCCGGTCATGTATTTCACTTCGCCGGACGGGTTCGTGAGCTTCAGGATGAGCATGTGCTCCGCCATCCAGCCTTCATCCCGCGCCTGCACGGAGGCAATGCGGAGCGCATGGCATTTTTTCCCCAGCAACGCGTTACCGCCGTAGCCTGAGCCGAATGACCATATTTCTCGAGTCTCTGGAAAGTGACAGATGTACTTGTGATCAGGATTGCAAGGCCAAGTCGAATCCTGTTCTCCGGCAGCTAATGGCTTGCCTACCGAGTGGAGGCCGCGCACGAATTCGCCGTCGCTTCCGAGAACATCCAACACTTTGGTCCCTACACGCGACATGATCTGCATATTGGCGACAACGTAAGGCGAGTCCGTGATCTCGACTCCAATCTTCGCAATCGGAGATCCGATCGGCCCCATGCTGTAAGGGATGACATACATCGTGCGCCCGACCATGCAGTTCCGGTATAGATCGGTCAGGATGCGCTTCATCTTGGCCGGGTCTTCCCAATTGTTCGTAGGACCCGCTTCTTCTTTGGTCCGAGCGCAGATGAAAGTTCGGTCTTCGACTCGGGCTACATCGGCTGGATGCGATCGCACCAGCACACTGTTGGGGCGTTTCTCGGGATCCAACGGGATGGCTACCCCAGCCAGGATCATGAGTCGTAGCATGGCCTGGTAGTCCTCAGGAGAGCCATCGGACCAGTGGATTCGGTCGGGTTTGCAGAGCTCGGCAACCTCCTCCACCCAGCGGACCAAAGCTCGATTGTTCTTCCCGCTGCTTGTCTCTACTTCTAGAGCAAGACTCGACATGATGACGTCTCCTGACGACGACTTGGCCCCGGCTCTATGTTTTCACTGAATGAAAAAGAAG
>JBLNFC010000286.1:0-4696 GCA_050263355.1 Acidobacteriota bacterium | reverse complement strand
TGCCGCTCCCCCTCATGCTCGTACTCGACCCCCACCTTGCGAGCAAACCTCAAGCGATTACATCACAATGAGCGGCCGATTCATGCCCGCGCGCAACCCCCGAAGACAAGCCCCTTCATTTCGCAGCTGTCCCCTCGGGCAACGGATTACCTTCATTGTCAAGAGCCTGCACCGGTCCCATTCCGAGTTTCTTGAGTTCGGGTTCAATTTTCGCGCGATCGCCCGCTGCTACCACTACCGACGACTCCGGATGGATATAGGCATTCGCAACCCGCTGCACATCTTCCGCGTTCACCTTCTCGATTCGAGTTGGCAACTGGTTGTAATAATCGAGCGGTAAATCATAAGTGAAGATGTCACCGACCGCATTGCTGGTGAAATCGGTTGTCTCAAAGTATCCGGCCAAGGACAACGAGAAAGATCCTTTGGCAAAGACCAACTCTTCCGGCGAGAGTGGCGAAGTCCTTATCCGCTCCAACTCTTTGAAGGTTTCCTGCACTGCGGGTGCGGTGGCATCGGTTCTGATGGACCCGCCAGCACCAAACAACCCGGGCCCGCGTCGGTAGGCGAAAACAGAGAACGCGCCATACGTGTACCCGTGTTCCTCGCGCAGGTTCATGTTTAAACGACTAGAGAACAATCCACCCAACGCGTTGTTCATGACCTCGAGCGGAACGTAGTCAGGCGTGGAGCGCGGCGCTCCAATGCCGCCTGCAAACAGAAACGTCTGCGGCGCCGCCGGCTTATCGACAATGTAAATGGCGCGCGTCGTCTTCGTATTCACCGGAGGTGGCAGATGCTTAGTGGTATCGCCCTTCCATCGACTGAAGTATTCCTTTGCCAGCACCCGGGCCTCCTGGACGCCCACATCTCCAGTCAGCACCAACGCTGAATTGCCCGGTACATATCCGGTTCGCCAGAACTTCATCATTTCATCGCGGCTGATCTTCTGGTTAGCGTCATCGGTCCCGATCTCGAGATAGCCATAAGGGTGCCCGCCTCCATAGACAACCTTCCGAAAGGCCCGGAAACCGAGGCGTACTGGATCATCTTTCAATTGCAGCAGCTCCGTCTGCCGCAGCTTGCGAATGCGGTCGATCTCGGCGGCATCGAATTTGGGGTTCAGCGTGACGTCGGCAAGAAGCTCCAACGCACCTCCGAGATTCTGCGTCAGCGCATCAATACTGACTGAGGAGAAGTCATTCGTGGAATTGCTGTGCAGCGTGGTTCCAAGTTGGGCCGCATCGTCGGCAATCTGAAGAGCAGACCGCCGAGTTGTACCCTGCGTTAGCATTTCTGAGGTGAAAGAAGCCAATCCCGGTCGATCCGGCGGATTCGCATCGCTTCCGCTCAGCACGATCAGATTCGCCGCCACCACGGGCAACTGGCGCTGCTCCATCACGTATACGCTGAGGCCGCTATCGGTCTTGAAACTGGTGGGAATAGGAAGACTTAGTTTCGAGGCTGGGCCTGCTGGTGGGGCCTTTGCTCGCCAAGCCTCGTCCGGCATACTGCCTGGAGTGGCGGGGCTGCCTTGCTTGGCCTGCAGCTCTTCCTCTTCCTTGGTCTGCGGCGGGTCATTCACAACTTTTTGGCCCGGTACTCCGTATACTACGACCCGCGCATTCGGCCGCAATTTGTCGTTCGCCACCCTCTTCAGATCAGCGATGCTCGCGCGATTGTAGCGTTCCAGATCTTTGGGGAGGTATCCCGGATCACCCAGATAATGGTTGTACTGGTTCAGACGATCGGCCACACCACCGAACCCGCCCAGGCGCTCCAGCTTCTGTATTATTTGCGTCTCGGCCGTGTTGCGCGCGCGCTCCAACTCCTGCTCAGTCGGACCTTCGTTGCGCAGCCTGGTCAACTCCTCGTCAATCGCCTTCTGCAGATCTTCGGGCTTGACTCCGGGCTTTGCCGTCGCTGTGATCTCAAAGACGGATCCCAGCATCAAGCTTTGATTCTGGACCGAAACGTCCTGGGCAATTTGCTTCTCGTATACCAGCGCCTTGTAGAGACGGCTCGATTTGCTCCCGCCCAGTAATCGCGCCAGCAGATCCGCTTCCGCATCACCCGGCTTGAAGATTGGATCGGTGATCCACGCCATGTATACCCGGGGAAGCTCCACCTGATCAGTGACCACAGCGTGGCGCTCCGAAGTAATTGGCGGCGTAACCGCGTTAATCTTCGGCACCGGGGGCCCGGAAGGGATGGTTCCGAAATACTTTTCGATCAGTGCCTTGGCTTGCTGGGGCGTGAAATCGCCAGTGATGGCCAGACTTGCATTGTTCGGCGAATAATATTGCCGGAAAAATTGCCGCACGTCGTCCAGTCGGGCTGCCTCAATGTCCTGGTGTGACCCGATTACGTCGGCGAAATAAGGATGATCTTTTGGAAAGAGCTGGTGGTACATCGCTTCTTCCACCAATCCGTAAGGCGCATTCTCTACGCTCTGGCGCCTCTCATTGCGCACCACATCCCGCTGGTTGGCCAGCTTTTCTCGAGCCAGTGTTCCCAGCAGGTATCCCATGCGATCGCTTTCCAGCCATAACGCCAATTCCAACTGATTCGAGGGCAACGTCTCAAAGTAATTGGTGCGATCAAATTCCGTGGTTCCGTTGATGTCGCTTGCGCCCGCCCCCTCAAGGTAGCGGAAATGCGCCTTAGGACCCACGTGCTGCGAGCCTTCGAACATCATGTGCTCGAAAAGATGCGCGAAACCTGTCCGCCCCGGACGCTCATTGGCCGGTCCCACGTGATACCAGATGTTCACCGCCACTAAGGGCAGGCGATGATCCTCGTGAAGAATCACATCCAAGCCGTTTTTGAGAGTGTATTTCTCGAACTTGATCTGCGGCAGCGGATTCGACCTGCGCCGAGCCGCCGCTGGTGCGGCTGCCTGGCCCAGAGCAGCGATACTGAGCAGAGCGATTAGAAATGAGCTCCATCCAAACCGACGAGATAACTGCTTGAACATGATTTTCTCCGGGAATGCAGACTGAATTCGGAACACAGCGACATGAAGGCCCATGATTGGACGTGCGTAGCCGGTTTGCGGTATCCGGCAACCCGTCGATCCAGAAGGGTTTGTGAACTGGATGCCTGCTTAATGTTGCCACAATTCCAAGTAAGTTTTGCGGCATCATGAGAATGAGGGTTTGTGGCAAGCAAAAAGGAATCCTTCGCTCTGACCATCAAAACAAGTCCTACATGTTGTGTATGGGCATGGAGTTCGCCATGATTGCACGAAGAATCACTCCAGCTCTTGTGGCTGTTTCGTCCCTCTTTGCCCTTGTGAATGCGGTTAATGGCTTCGCGCAGACGAGTACTGGCTGCGATACCGCCAAGGTGCAATACAGTCCGGTTGAGGATAAATACCTCGACAAGATCAAGATTCAGGCTGTCACCGAACTGCAGGTTCCCGACGACGCTGAGAAGCAGTTCTCGCCACAGCGTACGATCTGGCTCTACGCAGATGAGCCCAACTATCAAAAAGACGGGCCTTGGACCACCACGGCCCTGGTTCGTTCAAGTGACGGCCATACTCTTCGCAAGCTGACCTTCATCGGCCACGGGACGGGTGGCGTCAAACTCGACTGGCTCAACGAGCGATTGCTCTTTGGACGCGTCTGGTGGGGCAGAATCCTCTCCACTGACTTTATCCTCGACATTCAGAACCGCGAATTCATTTACCAGCAAAATGCCTACTATGGCGACTTGATGGAAGCCTGCAAGTAAGCGTTTCCGCAACTGAGGTCAGCCATTCCGACCGTATCTTGCTTTGCCGGCCACGAACGGCTAACAAAGTTCCTACCTCCCTGGATGAAACGCATTAATGATCAAGTAAGTTCCCGCCGCCATGATGGCGGACGCTGGAATGGTTAAGATCCAGGCCCAAAGGATTCGTCCCGCAACTCCCCATCGCACCGCCGAGAGGCGATGCACGGCTCCTACGCCCACGATCGCTCCCGTAATGGTGTGCGTTGTGCTTACCGGGATTCCCGCCAGCGCCGTTCCGAACAAGGTGATAGCACCGGCAGTCTCCGCGCAGAACCCTCCCACCGGTTTCAGTTTGGTGATCTTCTGTCCCATGGTGTGGACAATGCGCCATCCCCCAAAATAAGTGCCCAGCGCAATCGCGGTGTGAGCGGCGAGAATGATGGGCCAGTGCAGACGTCCCCAATTCCCCAGCATGTCGGACTTGGTCATGAAACCGGCGGTATAGAGCGCTCCAGCAATGATGCCCATCGTCTTCTGAGCGTCGTTGCCGCCATGCCCGAGGCTGTATGCGGCCGCGGAGAGCAACTGAAGTTTGCGGAACGTCTTATCAACGGTCTGCGGGCGGCTGCGCCGAAACAGCCAATATATGCCCGTCATGGCAATCAAACCCAGCACCATCCCCATCAGCGGCGCCAGCACGATAAAGATCAGGGTCTTGTACCACCCTTGCCAGATGATGACTGAGAATGCACTTTGCATGCCTGTATGCAGAGTTGCATGCATCATGGCGGCGCCGGCATACCCGCCGATAAGGGCATGTGAAGACGACGTCGGCAGCCCCCACCACACGGTCAGCACATCCCAAACAACCGCGCCAACAAGGCCGGCCAGCACGACGTACTGGTCCACAGCCTCCAGGCGGATCATTCCCTTGCCGATGGTCTTGGCAACCGCCGTACCCAGAAAAAATGCGGCC
>JBLNFC010000285.1:0-3639 GCA_050263355.1 Acidobacteriota bacterium | reverse complement strand
AGCCTGATGGTGCTCAACTTCTTCATCGATATACCTCGCGGTGAGATAGTGGGGGCCTAAGCTGGCCGGCTATCGAACGCGGCGCCACGTCCGAATAGCCGGCTAACTGTCCACTGCAGGTAGTACGAAGGCGGTTGGAAAATGGATTTGTGTTTGTCTTGCGGAAGCCGACAAATTAATCAAGAGCTCGAAGGAACCGATTGAAAGCTTGTTTCAGTTATCTCCAGCCTGTATCGTGGCGGGCAGCAAGCGCGAGGTCGCGGGTAAAGCGGCATCCATTCGCTGAGAACTTTCGTACTAATTAGCGGTAGAAGAGCTTGTCCACTGCTGAGCCAAAAAGTTTTAAGACCGATGCCTCGATGGTGTCGGCGATTCGCTCTCGCGACGAGAGTGCCATGGCGCATCTTTACGATCGATACTCGCCGATCGTGTACTCGGTCGCATTACGCGTTCTTGGTGACACGGGCGCCGCGGAGGACATTCTTCAGGAAATTTTTTTGCAGCTGTGGCGTAGTCCGGAACTGTTCGATTCTAGTCGCGGGAATCTCGCCGCTTGGCTATCAGTGATTGCGCGGAACCGTGCTATCGATACGCTTCGTCGACGGCGTCCTCTTACCGATATAGCCGACGTGATTGTGTCGACGGAGAAAGACATGTCTGCGGAAACAGACCGGACGCGCGCCATGGAGAGGGTTAGAGAAGTTTTGGGGGTGATGCCCGGCTCCCAGCGCCAGGCCTTGGAATTAGCCTACTTTGATGGCATGACTCACAGCGAGATCGCGAGGAAAACGGGGGAGCCCCTCGGCACGGTTAAAACACGAATCCGCGCCGGGTTGTTAACTTTGCGCAAGGCCTTTTCATGAACGTGCACGAAGAATTCGCGGAAGACCTCGCTCTCTACGCACTTGGCAGCCTGGAAAGAGACGAGCGCCTCGCATTGGAGAAGCACCTGGAAGAGTGTGCTGGGTGCCGCCGCGAGCTGGACCTGCTTCGCGGCGATATGTCACTGCTGGCACTCTCAGTTGATGGCCGCGTTCCACCGGTGCACTCTCGCCAGCGCTTGACGCGTGCCATCGGTCGCGAGCGCAGGACGCGCTCGCGCTCGACTCGACGTTGGCTGACAGTAGTCCCGTGGTTTGCTGCTGCCGCACTCGCAATTTTGGCGTTTGTGGTTTGGCGCTCGAACGTCGGACTGCGCGAAGTCGTATCAAGATTACGGCAGCACTCTGCTGATCAACAGGCGCAGCTTCAGAAGGCGCGTAGCGTCGTCACTACTTTGACGTCGACGGATGCAATGAGGGTTACGTTAGTAGCCGCAAAGACTCCTCCGCAACCACAAGGCAAGGCATTTTATGTCCGTGATCTCTCGAGCCTGGTCTTGATAGCAACCAATCTGCCGAGCTTGCCGGCCGGGAAGGCCTACGAGCTTTGGTTGATCCCCACGAGTGGCCCTCCATTGCCTGCTGGTGTTTTTAGACCTGACGCTCACGGCAGCGCGACTGTGCTGAATCCGCCGCTCCCACGCGGGGTCGAAGCGAAGACGTTCGCCATCACTGTGGAGCCGGAACAGGGATCGTCCGCTCCAACCTCGCAGCCCGTTATGCTGGGTAGTGGAGAGTAGGAGACCTCTTACCCACTGCCAAAGGCAATGCTCCCCGGACCCGGAATACGGCGAGTCGTGGACCTGGTCCGCCTTGTAGGTCATTAAGACGGTGTTCTTGTCCAACCAGGTAAAGTTCGTATCGGCGAGGGAATAGCCGCTCACTTTGCAATCACTACTCCCGAGGTCCTTGAGAGCTTGTTCGGTGCCGACCACGCCGCCGGAATTGGGCCCGGGCATGCGGATCGGGACATACCCCACCCCCTCCCCCTGGTCTATGAAAACAATGGAGTTGCAGACGCGTGCGCATCAAAATCTCTGACTTATAAGGACTTAGAGGTAAAATCTTGAGCCGCAAAGACTTAGGATGATGTCGATGCATTTTGTCTATTAGATATATTCAAGTATTGCGCTATGTCTTGCAGTTAAGTCAAGAGAGTTGGATAGAAAATCGCTCGGTGGTTCCCATAGCAGGAATATGGTTTCCTAAGCTCGCAAGACATGGGCAAGGCGCAGGGCCTAAAGGCCCCTACGTATTTGGGCGTTTGACTCGGCCCTAAAGGGCCGCTCTTCCACGGTGGTGCAGAAGGCGTGCTCTTGCACGGGCTTCAACGTTGCATTTCGGACGTGACCGCATCGTTGCTTTGGCAACGGCCGTTCTTACAACGCGGCTACTCCGCGCTCCTGGTTCCGAATGCGAATCACTTCATCCACTTTCGAGACAAAAATCTTGCCATCGCCGATTTTGCCGGTGCCAGCGGTTTGCAAGATCGCATTCACCGCGGAATCGACCATCGCGTCCGGCAAAACTATTTCAAGCTTAAGTTTCGGAAGTAGGGTTACCGAGTACTCCCGGCCACGGTAGGTTTCAGTGTGGCCCTTTTGGCGGCCATGGCCGCGCACTTCTGAGATGGTAAGGCCATCCACCCCCAACTCGGAAAGTGCATCCTTCACCTCATCGAGCTTGTTTGGTTGGATAATAGCTTCAAGTTTCGTCATGGAATCTCCTGGAATTTGATTGTGCAGCTGGTTTGGCACTGTCCGCCATACTTACGAGCCCGCTTCGCTAGCAGCTGTTCGCGCCATAACCTTCGCGCCAGCGGTCGCAAGGTGTTCGACTCCGGCCGGTGTGGCTGAAACATTACCGTTTGTGGCCAGCGACGAAATTACGTACTCCGGATATGCCGGTATGCCATGCTCGTGCAGGTCCAGACCATAAAGTTCGCCGTCCTCGGATACGCGCAACAGGCCCGTAGCGTTGACGAGCAGCATGACTGCCATAGAGATGGCGAACGTACTGCATGCGACGATCAAGCTGCCGAGAGCCTGTGCAATTAGCACCTGCGTGCCGCCGCCATAGAAAAGGCCTTTCAAAGCGACCGAGTTATCGGGCGAAATCGGACCGGTGGCGCCGTACTTACCGCATGCGAACAGCCCAAGCGACAGGGTGCCCCAAATACCGCAAATGCCGTGAACCGGAACCGCACCAATCGGATCGTCGATGCGTAACCACTCCAGCAACTCCACGCCAGCGACCACGATGACACCGGCTACACCGCCTAGAAGAATTGCTCCAGTGGGGCTAACCCAGTAGCACGGACAGGTGATTGCGACCAATCCTGCCAGAAATCCATTAACCGTGAAGCTCACGTCCCATTTCTTGCAGAACAGATAGGCGTAGAACATCGCGCTCAATCCCGCAGCGCATGCGGCCAGGGTGGTGTTAGTAGCGACTCGACCGATACCCTCGAAATCCATGGCAGAGAGAGTGCTGCCGGGATTAAAGCCATACCATCCGAACCACAGCAACAGCCCACCACAAGCGGCTATGGTCAGGTCATGCGGCATCATGGGACCACCGCCATCGCGTTTAAATGTGCGCCCCAAGCGTGGCCCCAGCACGATGGATCCGGCTAGAGCGACAAAGCCTCCAATCGTATGTACGACGGTGGATCCGGCGAAGTCGTGAAATCCTGTTCCGAGCGAGGCGAAGAAGTGGCCATCGCTGCCCATCAGAGCGAGAAATCCGTCCGGACCCC
>JBLNFC010000284.1:0-4345 GCA_050263355.1 Acidobacteriota bacterium | reverse complement strand
TTACGGACGTGGCCCAGGTCGGAGACTTGATAGATACCTTTGTAGCCCTGTACATCGCGCCATTGCTCGGCATACCCCACTGCTCCTTTTCGCGGGGTATTCAGAAAAGGGATACCCCGTGGACTCAGTCTAGGTATCACCGGCGCTTGCAACTACTATCGAACCCTCGGTACAACTCTCGTCGCTTCGCACGACCGAGACACAGGGAAGTCAAGTCGAGTTCGCAAAGCCTTCGGTTTGTGATCGCCAATGATTCGCCAACGAGCTTTACAAAAGTCGCACCTCTCCTTGGCGACTGGAGAAAACGGGCGATAGAATGCACTGTCGTTACTCAGGAGCGTTTTCTCCGCTCGGGGTTTCATAGAAACTATCGCAAAATACGGGCAATTTCTTCTGTTTGGTCGGCGATTCGGTGAGATTTCTCTGCAGTGGAGACTGAATGGTAGCGCTACCGGGAATCGAACCCGGGTTTGAAGATTGAGAATCTTCCGTCCTAACCCCTAGACGATAGCGCCACTTCGAGGCTCGATAATTATAACAAAGCAAAAATAGAACAAGCTGCGTTGCACTGCGCACCGCTGGGCTGCACTGTCGCTGATCGCTCATTGAATTCCACGTTGGTATACGTGACCACATAACGCGCCTTAATTCATCTGTTCATGCAAGTTGTTCTCCCGCTTCTGATTCCGGCTCTTGACAAGTTATCCCTCCGATAGCAGAATCTCTTCGGCGAATAAAAGGCGAAGATGGCTGTTTTTCTTAGAGCAGCGCCCTTGCCTACTGAGGCTTTATGTCTTCCCTGCTCGTTTGCGTCCAGCCCGCAACGGGTCGTCCTGAGGGTTTTGTCCCCTTGGATGGGCCTGCGCTTCTGTTGAAGCATCTGTCCGAACGGCCTCAACTCAGCCGTGTCACATCCGCGTCACACCTCGATGTGCGTCCCGCGCCCGAAACTGTTTCTACCGGAGTTGCGGAAGTTGATGCGCTCACCGGGGGGTTACCGCGGGCTTGTTTGACAGAAGTTTATGGCTCAGCTTCGTCCGGCCGCACGAGTTTCTTATTAGCCAGCATAGCTGCTGCCATCCAGCGACAGGAGGCTTGTGCACTGGTGGACGTGAGCGACGCATTTCATCCTCAATCGGCATTTGAGGCAGGCATTGATTTTCGTAATCTGCTCTGGGTCCGGTGCGACGCCGAATATCGCCCTATAAAGCAGCACAAATGTTCGCGCTCTTATCAGGAGAATGGACAATTTTTTATTTCGCGCGAGGGGCGGCTTTTCAGCAATAGCACTCACAAAATTTGGCGGAACTGTCTTGAACAGGCGCTGAAAGCTACTGATTTATTGCTGCAGAGCGGTGGCTTTGGTCTAGTCGCGATCGACCTGAGTGATGTTCCCATTGAAGCGGCGCGGCGCATTCCACTGACTTCCTGGTTTCGCTTTCGCCGTGCCGTGGAAAACACAGCTACCGTGCTTTTAGTCCTTACGCAGGGGCCGTGTGCTGGCACCTGCGCGTCTTTATTACTGCAGCTGAAAGGAAACACGCACGTTCGTTTTTCAACTGAGGTGCCGGCGCATGCGGAACTCCTGTGCGGCTTAAATATCGCTTGTGAACTCGAACGCTCGCGACTGGAGCGCAAACCTTTGCAGACGGATCGCATTACGTTTGCCACGAAAACTGCCTGGGCTCGATAAACGTTCCGCAACTCACTATGCCTTTCGCGGCCATCTTCGTTCCTGATTTTTCTGTGGAAGCGATTCTGCGTGTGGAACCGGAGCTGCGATCTCTTGCGATAGCCATAATGGAAGGTAAGCCGCCGTTGCAGCGTGTTTTTGCGCTGAATGAAAAGGCTCGCGAAGCAGGCATAGAACCGGGCATGACTAAGCTGCAGGCAGAAGCCTGTCCGGAACTCATCCTGCGTAATCGTTCCGCATTGCAGGAATCAGCAGCACATTCGGCTCTGGTGGATTGCGCACAATCATTCTCACCCCGCGTTGAAGATACAGCGGCTGATCTCATAGTGCTGGACATTGAAGGTATGGAGCCGCTTTTTGGCCCACCCACGAAACTGGCACGTGATTTGGCGCGACGCGCCTGCGATGTAGGGTTAGAAGTGAATGTCGCAGTGGCAGAGAATGCTGATGCCGCAAGCCTCGCCGCGCGTGGCTTTCCCGGAATCACAATCATTGCTTACGGAAACGAGGAAGAACGGCTGGCCAATCTGCCGATTTCGATTCTCCTGGCGGCTTTTCAGCAAATCGATCGCGAAACAGACTGTGCGCAATTACTTGACACCCTGGAACGCTGGGGAGTCCGCAAATCACGCGCTCTGGCTACTCTGCCGGAAATTGCTCTCAGTGAGCGCCTTGGTCAAAAAGGAGTTCGCCTTCAGCAACTGGCGCGTGGAGCAGTTAATCGAACCTTGGTGCCGATCGATCCGCCACTCAGTTTCGAAGAAGCGGTAGAACTGGAATATCCGCTGATACTGCTAGAGCCGCTGGCTTTGCTTCTCAATCACATGGTCGAGCAGCTTTGCGTACGCTTGTCGGCCCGAGCTTTCGCCACACAGGAATTGCGCTTACGACTGGAGTTAGAGACCAGAATTCACACCGACGACGAAAGCGCTGTGAGCATCAATGAGGTGCAGGGGTGTTCTCCACTTTTTACACGCACCATTCATTTGCCGCTTCCCATGCTCGACGCCAAAGTTTTTCTCAAGCTTTTGCAGCTCGATTTAAACGCGCATCCTCCCGGCGCCCCCATAAAAAAAGTATGGCTATCGGCCGAACCGGTGCGCTCGCGAGCGGCACAAGGTGGACTGTTTATGCCTCCATCGCCCGAACCGGAAAAGCTTGAGCTCACGCTTGCGCGTATCACCGGCATTGTTGGCGAAGGCAAAGTCGGATCAGTCGAAATTCTGGACACGCATGGTCCGGAAGCTTTTCGTATGCAGCACTTCAGCCCGGCAGCTTCTGAAAAGAAAAAATCGGCATTTTGCAAGAACTGTAAATCTGAATCGCTGGTTACCGCATTGCGTATGTTTCGTCCGCCACTGCGGGCTACGGTCAGTTTTCGGGATGGTTGTCCCTCACGCGTTGCATGTGAAAAGAGAAAGCAGATTCAAGGAGAAGTCATCTGGCAGGCCGGTCCGTGGCGCTCTTCGGGCGATTGGTGGGAGGCGAATGCATGGTCCCGCGATGAATGGGACATCGCATTGCAAACGACAGCTGGAATAGCTCTCTACCGTCTTGTCCATGACCTGCTCAGCGGTCGCTGGTTCGTCGAGGGAACGTATGACTGAAGAAATAGTCGTCAGGCTTCGGTCGTAGTCTTCAGTTGGCGGATTGCTAGTCGGTTTTTGCTGATTGCTCATGTCATGGCTGCTTGCTGATTTGACCATCAACCTGCTGTCTGAGGACTTATGACCAGGACTAAAGACTGAAGACTGAGGACTGACCCCAAAGACTGATTTTTTATGTCGTGCTACGAATCAACTCCTAAAATTCGTAAATCCATCACTTCGCCAATTCGTAAATCAAAATCGAATTACGTCGAGTTCCACGCGCGCTCGGCATTCAGTTTTCTGGAAGGCTCTTCCCTGCCGGAAGAATTGATCGGCGCTTCGGCCGCATTCAATATGCCAGCAATGGCTCTGCTGGACCGGGACGGCCTGTATGGGGCGGCACGTTTCCACCTCGCCGCGAAAAAAGCTGGTATCAAAGCGCACATCGGGGCGGAGGTCACCTATCGATTTGTTCCACAAGAGACGCAGGGATGCGCTGAAACAGCAAAAACAGAGGCATTAATTATTGCGGATCGAAGCAAAAATCAACTATCAACAATTGATAATCCATTTCGTGATTGCAGGCTTCCTCTGATCGCGATCAACCGCACCGGTTACCAGAACCTATGCCGCCTCATCACGCGCATGAAGCTGCGCGCAAAAAAAGAACAGGGTGCGGTTTTTGAGGATGAACTGGAGGAATATGCCAATGGCCTGGTTTGTTTAACTGGAGGAGATGATGGACCGCTCGCTTCCGCTCTAGCGCGTGGCGGCAGCGCCGAAGGCCGCCGCTGTCTTGAGCGGCTCACGCACATCTTCGGCCATGAAAATGTATATGTCGAACTGCAGCGACATTTTCATCGTGATGAAGAGTTCCGCAACCGGGCTGCTCTTGAGGTTTCCCGCTCGCTTCGCCTTCCATTGCTTGCGACCAATGGCGTCTGTTATGCGACAACTAAACAGCGCGAACTTTGTGATGTATTTACCGCCCTCCGTCATCATGAAACGCTGGCCACCGCTGGACGCCTGCTCACCCGCAATGCCGAGCGTCACCTAAAAAGCT
>JBLNFC010000283.1:0-8209 GCA_050263355.1 Acidobacteriota bacterium | reverse complement strand
ATCTTTACTAGCGCCTTCATAACTCTCTCCGCGTGAATCACGCTGCCAGATACCGTTCGGCATCCCGCTTCCGCAGTTCCAACCCGTTGCCGGGCCGGCTCAGATCGGGATACAACCTGCCGTTCTTTGGTTCTAGTGACCCCTCGAAAAGTTGATGTTCAATGCGGACATGGTCGTGAAAATACTCCAGATGCCGGGCTGCAGGCACGGCGCAACACGCATGAGCGTGCACGCCCGGTGCTGTATGTGCAGATAGCGGCACGCAGTGCGCCTCGCAGAGTGCCGCGGCAGTTACAAATCCAGTGATACCCGCGCAGCGAGTCGCATCCGCCTGGAGAACGTCGACAGCTCCGGCCGCAAGCATGCGGCGGAAGTAGATGCTGTCATAGCCGTACTCACCCGCTGCGATGTCCATTCCGGCGGGTGCGCGATCGCGAATCAGGCGCAGGCCTTCGAGATCGTCAGAGCTGACGGGCTCTTCAAACCAGGTCACATCGTATTCACGGAATTCCTCTGCCAGCGCGAGCGCCTGTTTTCTGCTGTAAGCGCCATTCGCATCGACAAAGAGTTCTGTGTGCGCGCCGACGGCTTCCCGCGCCAGTCGTACCCGCTCGACGTCACTTCCCGGATCGCGTCCAACTTTCATTTTGACCATTCGAATGCCAGCCTCAGCCCAGCCGGAAAGCTGGGTGTGCAGCTGCGAGGCCGAGTACGAGGTGAATCCGCCGCTTCCATAGATCGGAATCGAGTCGCGCGCCATGCCCAGCAATTTGGCGAGAGGGAGTCCCAACAGGCGGGCTTTCAGATCCCATAGCGCATTGTCGGCGGAAGCGATTGCCATGGAAGCTATGCCGGGACGACCGAGATTACGGATGGCATGCACCATGGCACACCAGGTGCCCCCAAGGTCCATGGCATCGCGTCCCTTGACAATGTCGGCAAGGACTTTGTGGACCAGCACAGCAGTAGCTTCATCCGCGTACGTGTAACCCAAACCATTGATACCTGCGGCGCCCGCCTCTACGAGCACCAAGGTGGTGCGATCCCACTGCAGGGTACCGTCAGACTCCGGAGCGTCGGTGGGGATTTCGAATACAGAAACGCGCAGATCGTCGATCTTCGCGAAAGTGGAGGGAGCAAGGCCCATTTGGCGGTTTTCAATAGGCGGCAAAAGCGATGGTGCTAAGCAAGGCATTAGCACTCTGTCGCGAATCAAGACGCGTGTGTTGCACCACAATCGGCTCATCTGATTCGAACACGCTGGAATAATCAGTGTCGCGTGGGATGGGCTCAGGGTCGTTTAGTTCATTGAAACGAATGTGCCGGGTTCGCCCGGCAGGAATGCGTACGCGGTAGGGGCCAGTCGGAGGCCGGTCGGAGAAGTAGATTGTGATATCCACGTGAGCGTCGCGTTCTCCGGCATTGAGAATGCAAGCGGTTTCATGACTCGTCATCTGCGGCTCGGGCCCTGTACTCGCTCCGGGAATATAACCCTCGGCGATCGCCCAGATCTTACTGCCAATGCCAATTCTGTGCTTGTTCACGGCCTTTCCCGACTTCTGCTAAGATTCGATTTACATCGTATCACGATATGGTAGGCCGGACTCTGGCCAGGAGGGAATCCGGTAGATGCTGTACAGGAATTGTGACTTGCCGCGAAAAGGGACCAGTCGAACTTCAGCTTTAGTCCAGGGCTACGAACGTCACGCAAACTGGCGTGGGCACCTCGAGTACTTGGCCGGTTGGAGTTAATCGCCCGCTACTCGGGTGAATTCGGAATACCACGATGTTATTCGACTCCTGATTCGCCGCAAATAAGTATTTCCCCGTCGGATCGATCGCGAAGCTACGCGGAGTCTTGCCCCCCGTCGGAATGTGATCGATCGGTCTGAGGACACCTTTTGCGCGGTCAATCGCGAACAGCGCGATGTTGTCGGGACCGCGATTCGAGCCGTAAAGGAATCTTCCCGAGGGATGCACTTGGATCTCTGCCGAGTCGTTCTTGCCCCTGAAATCTTTGGGCAGCGACGAGACAGTCTCAAGCCTCCGCAGCGCACCCGAATGCCCATCAAAGCCGAAGGCAGAAATACTGCCGCCCATCTCATTAATCACATATACAAACTTGCCGCTCGGATGAATAACAAAATGGCGTGGCCCTGCCCCGGGCGGCAACTCACCCGAGGGCGGATCGTTTTCTGCGAGAGTCCCCTTGGTCACGTCGAATTTGTAGACGAGCAATTTATCAAGCCCGAGATCACTCGCCAGGGCGAAATGATTGTCACGGGTTAGCTCGATCTCATGTGCATGCGGCGCCTCTTGCCGCTCCGCATTAGGCCCATGACCTTCGTGCTGTACAACCGAAGAAGCTTCTCCGAGGCGACCGTCCTCGAGGATAGGAAAAACCGCTACGCTGCCGCCATCGTAGTTTGCAACCAAGACATATTTGCCTGTCTTGTCGACAGTCACATAGCACGGACCAGCGCCGCGGGATGCAACTTCATTCAGGAACTTAAGCTTTCCAGATTCCTTGTCAATCTCGAAGGCGCTAACACCACCGCTCTTTTGGCCTTGGTAATCACCGACTTCGTTGACCGCATAAAGGTGTCGTCGCGCAGGATCAACCGCCAGAAAAGAGGGATTCGCAGTCTCAGCGACGAGGCCCAACGGGGTTGCTTTACCTGAACTCTCGGTGAAGCGATATGCGTAAATTCCTTTGCTGGTTGGGCCCGTATAAGTGCCCACGTAGACCAGATAAGAATCCTTGCCTTTGGACTTGCGCCCGAAAGCTGCTAATGAGGAAAAGGTTAGAAGGCAAATAACAAGAAGCAGGACAAATTTGCGCAAGATGTTCATTCGACCTCTCTTCCAAAGATGATGAATTCGCTGAGCGCAAGGGGCATGTCTGGTCTAGCGTGTTTGCGGTGTTTTTCCCAGACGCGCGCGTGCGGCCACCTGCAATTGGGGAACAACGAATTCTGTGAAGCCATCGCGGATCGCGGGCTGGATCAGTTGACAGCAGCCGCGCTCAGGAGTTTCTAAACGAATTGCATGGAATGATCCCTTGACTCGGGCTTGAACGCGCAAGGGCTCGCCGGAATAATTCACGAGTTCCAACACTGTCGCTCCTGTCCGTGAGTCGCGATAAGGAATACCGATCGTGGTGAGGGCGTTCCACAGGCTGAGCAGAACATTTTCCTGGTCCATCAGACGGCGTACATCCTGCGCGAAGGTCTCTGGATCCGCGATCGGCTCGGACAAATCAATCACCCTGCCTGTCCCGACGGCATACGACGTAGTGTGCTCCGCTATGCGGGTTGCCGGCGCCCTTTGCCAAGGAAACGGACCCGGCAGCGCGACCGTCACCACCGTGCCTCCGGCCGATGCGAAATCTGAAATCACGGTCGCTAGCTGAGCATTCGGTGTGGCGAACAACAGCAGCATACTCAAGCCTGCCACGCTGCTGGCGCTCAGCTTTGCCAGCGGCAGTACATGAAAAGGAATGTTGTGGCGCGCCATCAGGTTCATCGGTTCATAGGCTGAATCGTAGTCAGTGGTGACTACGCCGATATTTGCTGACGGTTGCAAATTCTCCGACTTGGACGGAGTTTCCAAGTAGGGTATGAGCTTCTTCCAAAGTGCCCACGCTGCGGTATTGTTCGCGACGAGTCCCCGCTGTATCTCCTCGGGAAGCGTAAGAATCAAGTCGGCGTGAAGTGCATTTGCTTCGGCGATGGCAAGCGAATAGTCCTCGCTGGCAGGACCTTGCTGCTGCTGCAGGTCATTTGAGCTGTCCCATGCAAAGGTGTACAGCGGAACCTGCTCTGGCCGGAAGCCCTGTTCGAATCGGACTAACGGCACGTTCGAATCAATCCAGGGTTGCGCAGTAGGGCTCGTGATCTCGAGGACGCCATCGCGCTTGACCACCATCGTGCCCTTCATCTCCGGCTGCTTGCCGTTGGGATCGAGCAGCAGGAACTTGAGGGCCGGATATTGAGCACGAAGTTTTTCGAGAATGTCACCCGATTGCGCTACTTGTGCGGGAGCAATGTCAACAACTACTGCGGTGATTGGTTTCTGGCCTGCGGCGTTAATTTGCGGAACCTGATCGGGTGATGCTTGAACATACAGTTGGAAGCCCTGTCGGCGTGCACTTTCCAGAATGGACGTGGAATCTGGTTTCCAGGGAACAACCAGATGAGTGACGCCGAGAGCCTTAGCAGGCGGAACATCGGTCTGTGTCCAGCGCAGCAGGATTCGCCCCCAGGCAGCAGGAGCAAGCATCAACCAACACAGAATGTAAAACAGCCAGCGCATATGTTTTTGGTTACGACGAAGTTCCATAAGGCGAGTTCTGGATCACTTCTTACTCGATCCTTCCGAATACGCGAGGGGAATCGACCGGTCTGGTGCCGCCGACGTCATGATCACAGCACCGTTGGACACAGTGTCCGCACGGCCTTCCGGCGAAATCCAAACTGCCGCTGTTCCCGGAAGCGCCGATATGAGCGCCTTACCTGGGCCAGGAGCAATGAGAAGCAACGTAGTCGAGAGTGCGTCCGATGCTGTGGCGGTCCTAGCTACCACGCTGACGGCGCCTGAATTTTTCGAGGGCGCGCCATTTTGAGGATCGACGATGTGACCACCAGAACGCTCGCTGAGCAAAGCCGGAGGAGTCTGTTCGGAAGTCGAGACGCTGCTGTCTTTAAGCACCACCCGCGGCCGCACGGTCCCGGACGGATCTCTAAGTTCGATCGTCCAGCCTGACTGTTCAGGGGGAGTTCCCATCGCATAGACGGTGCTTCCACCCGCATTGATGAGAGCATTGTGAATGCCCTGGGACCGAAGAATCTCTGCTGCGCGATCGACAGCGTATCCCTTGCCAATGCCGCCCACGTCAATTCGCAAGCAAGGCGAGCGGAATTCAACCTGATTCGGGGGAAGCAAGTGGATGCTTTTGAATCCTACGCATTCACGAGCCTTATTCTCGGCATCGGGAGTTACCGCTTGCTCCCCTCTCTGTTGCGCCTTCCATAGATCGACGAGCGGCCCGACGCTTATGTCGAACTCTCCCGCAGACAGGCGTGAGTACTCGAGAGACTGCTCGATTACGCGATACAAATCCCGCGAAACAGTTTGCGGGTGAAAATGGGCGTTGCGATTCAGGCGACTTAGCTCACTTCGCGGCTTGTAGTTGCTCATAACATCATCCAGTCGCTCGATCTCGTGGAAGGCCTCATCAATCGCCGCGGTTGCACGGCGGTTAGCTCTGTCGTAGGTCACGATCTCAAAGACCGTTCCCATTGCGTATTTTTGGCTATGAATGCCTGGCTGGTTAGAAGCGATCTGGGCGCACACCTGGGTCGCGAAAATGAGCGGGAGGAGCGCCGTTAGATGCCTACTCCAGCGCATATACCTCACCATCAAGACTGGCCACGTACATCGCATCGCCAGTCAGCACCGGCACCGATTGGACCGAGCCGCCGAGTCCCGCTCGCCACAACATCTTCCCGGAAGCCATATCCAGGGCAACCAAGCCTCCCGACTGAAGGCACACGAATCCTGCGCCGATCAACGGCGGTGCGGTCACGACTTCTGCCACTTGTGTTTTCCATCTGAGTTGTCCAGTAGCAATCTCTAAGCCGTAGACGAATCCATCCTTGCTGCCGACGACGACAATGTCATCGGAAAGCGCCGGCGATGAAACGATACCGAGGCCAGTCTGATACTTCCAGCGCACAGTTCCAGTTTTCGCATCCAGCGCATAAATAAAAAAATCCTCGGAACCAACGAAGACTAAGTCGTTGCGAAGCGCAGGTGAGGAGTCGATGCCATTGCCGGTTGCAGTGCTCCAAACAGTTTTCCCGGATGCGGTGTCGAGGCAATATAACTTTCCGTCGCCACATCCAACGAACAGCTTTCCATCCGCAACTGCCGCACTGGAATAGATCTTGCCGCCCAGGTCGGTTGTCCACCGCTGTCTTCCTGTCTCGGCTTCAACCGCATAGAAATGGGCGTCCGCACTTCCAAAGAACACAGTTTTCTGCCACACGATGGGCGAGGTCCAGACTTCGGCACCGGTCCTGACCTCCCAGACCTTCGTACCCGAATTGCAATTCAGTGCAAACACTCTACCGTCGTCGCAGCCAAAAAAAATCAGACTCGCCCACAACGAAGGCGTTGAATGCACATGCTTTGGCGCTTGGAAGGTAAACTTGGATCTTCCGGTTACTACGTCGATGGCATACAACGTGCCATCGACCGAGATCACATACAGAACTTTGTCACGCAGAACTGGCGCCGCACGGATTGACCTCCCTGCGCGAAATTGCCAACGTGGACGATTAGGCGCATGAGCGTTCTGAAGGCCCATGCCTCCTGACCGCATATTGTCATGCAGCAGGGTTGGCCAATCCCCGGTTGCATCGGAGGCCACGGAATTCTTGTCAGCTTCCATAATGAAAGGCAGAAAAGATCGTCCAATGCGTCACGCCAGGCGCATAGTCCTTCGGTCGATCTTGCTAATGTCTCCAACACCTAAGCCCAGTTTCGCCGCCGATGCAACGTGGCCAGGCCGCCGGTAAAACAGATTTTTGCTCGCGTCGTGGAAGAACTCCATATTGTTAGCAGTGATACTTTTTGGGTCGTGCTGCCAAATGGAAGGCGCCCCTTCCTCTTTGCGCTTTTTCTCGATCGTTTCCAATTCGATGGTGTCGATCGCGACCGGGTCGGTGCCGATGAGCAGAATTCCTGCTTGAAAGATGAAGTCCTGGACCTGCGTCAGTGGACCGCCATGCCACACCTCGCGCATGCCGTCCATGATGTGCAGCACAGACTTCGAGCGCAGCGGCTCAGTCGAGCACATCAAACCAATGAGAGGATCTGTGAAGGAGTAGGGAGCTCGATGGGATCGAGCCACATTGTTGAACACGCCATAGCCAAGGTTTTTGAGGCATCCCGTGACACCTGCTGCCGAGTGATCCTTCATCGTGGGCACGTTGATGATTTTGGTGACGTTTTGTGCCACAACGCTGGCCATGTACGAACGTGTCTCCCACTCGCCGAAGAAATTGACCTCGCAATACACATTGAGATCGTATCCCGAGATATCCCCGACCCCATCCTCAATCCCCAAGACGCCAATCCCAGCCGGCAACAAGGTCTGGTACCCGCCAATATCAATTTCATAGGAGTAACGATCGAACACGACGATGTTTTTTGAAGGGACTCCCACCGACCGGACCGCATTGATGATTTCACGAACGATTTCGGGGGACGAGCAACACGCCGGCGCCCCCGAAGGATTGATCTTGATTCCAACGATATCGGCGGGCTCAATGAACTTGGACCAGGCAGCGGGAACCGAAGGCTCGCCCGTGAGTTCCCGCATTCCCTTCTCAAGCATCTGCCGGATGACAGGCTGAGCAACGCGATTCCCCACCATTGAGTTTCGGTCGACGACCTCGACTACTCGACCGGGATATAGCCCCGGCATCCCCAGTGGCGATGGCTTCGTTTGAGGGAGTCCATGAACCTCAATCGGAGGTGCCTGGGGCAGGGTCGCACCAGATTCTTGTTGCTGGGCCGTGCTGGCTTGACCGTCGATAAAGAAGCCAGCAGTTCCCAGGCAAGTGCTCTTAACAAAAGTGCGCCGATCCATCTGTCAACTCCGAGAAGAATCTTGGATCCGAGCTCGCTTCGCATGGAATCCGCGGCGTTAGTGGTTCGTGCCTCAATGTATCGGCGGAGATCGAGATCGATTCGGAAACTATAAATGAGTCAGACAGCTTTGCGTTTGAAATACTCGATCTTCATACCAAGCATTCTCGTACAGTGAAAGTTTCGATCCGGTCCAATGCCAATCTGGGTGACAAGCAACACCCGCCTAGATACACTTGCGGCATTCCGTCCAATGAAATTGCCGTTCGCAGCATATCTCAGTTCGGAGAGCCACCATGCTTGCACGTAAGCTAACCTTCCAAGCCCTCGTGTTGTTGTTCGCTTTCACGCTCCACGGCATCGCCCAGAGTCACCCAGCGCGCTACGATCTTGTGCTCAAGGGTGGGCACGTCATCGATCCCGCAAACCGGATTGACGGAGTGATGGATGTTGCGGTATCGAAGAACAAGATAGCCGCCGTGCAGAAGGATATTCCCCCCACGGACGCGGACAAAGTAGTAGATGTTCCCGGTCTCTACGTCACGCCTGGGTT
>JBLNFC010000282.1:0-7022 GCA_050263355.1 Acidobacteriota bacterium | reverse complement strand
GGTAGCCAAGGCCACGGCTCGAGCCCGCGTCCGGTCTTCGCCCAGGACTACAGGCCGTAAAAAACCGAACAGGAAACCTATCGAGCCAATGAATTGGGTTAGTGCTTCCACTTCGTGGTCCGACACATTATTGCCATTACAGGCAGTTCTGAGGCGCTCACGAATCTTGTTGGCGCGTCGCAGCGGTCCTACGCGGTTTAATACGTGTCCGA
The DNA here is from genome assembly GCA_050263355.1 of Acidobacteriota bacterium. Lineage (GTDB taxonomy): Bacteria > Acidobacteriota > Terriglobia > Terriglobales > Acidobacteriaceae > Gp1-AA122. The sequence continues at coordinate 6,810 of JBLNFC010000282.1, read as the reverse complement.
GGTTGGCATCTAAGAAGGCTCGAGGCATTAATACCCGGAAAAACTCACGATCCTGCCACATGCGCTCCAACTCAGATTCCACCAAATGCATGAACTCCTCACGCAAGCTGGATGCCGGCTTGGTGATAGTGTCGAATGTGTCTCCGGAAGTACGCGAGCGGATGATGGCAAATAGCAACCCTTCTTTGCCCTGGAAGTAACGATGGATCAACCCCTCCGCGCAACCAGCCTCGGCGGCGATTTCGCGGGTCGTCGTTGCATCGTACCCTTTTGTGGCAAACAATCGAGTAGCCGCTGCGATCAGTGCTTGTTCACGGGCCGGGCGATTTCTGACCCGGCCGGCCTCCCGGTTGGTTTCGGGTTCCTGGTTCGCGATGCTATGACGGGGTACGAATGCATATTCGGAAGCAATCGCGGTTTGGCTCAATTGAAGACTATTGGCAAGATTTTCAGGCAACGGATAATACCCCCTTACGCAGACGGTAAGGGATGTGCCCGACCCTAATTGTCAGAGGTTTGTAACACTCCTGTTAACAAATTGTCCTCGATTCACAGGTTCCTCTACTTACCTGCGACTTGCAACCGTGACGACATTACGTCAGCACACGATGGTTCGAGGTGATACCGAGCTGCTCATCTACGGCAAAGCCTGTTGGAAAATGAGTACATCAGCCGATACTAGGGCGTGCAGCTGTGGACCTAAAATCCCGCCATGGATTGGTCTTGGGGCATACAGCTATTGCTGGCGTGTGGCCTTCTCTCTGTGCTGTTGGGAGTCCTGTGGCCGAAATTGAAACCTGAAGATTCTGTGGCGCCACAGCCTGAGCCCGTTCCCATTTTGCCTACAAGGGTTTTGCCGTCGCCTAAACCTCAGTTGCGGTATGCGGAGCAAGTCCATCGTTCGTACAAAAAGCTGTTCGGGCGTTGGCTCAGGCAGCCTGATACCGCTTCTCCAGCGAATGAACCGGAGATTAATCAGAAAAAAGCTGCGTAAGCACCCCTCAAACTTGCGAGGAGGAGTTTGTGCAACAACTCGAAGGTCACCTGAAGCAGGTTCTGAATCACGCAACCGCGACTGACCTCGTGGCTCGCTACGGCATCAGTGGCACCCTGGCCATGAAAATCGTCGAGCACCGTCCATACCACTCAGAAACTGACGTCCTGGAAAAAGCGGCCATACCGAAGCGGGCTTTCGAGCGACTTCTCAAACACTTGCAGGAAGCTGAAAGACACTGACCCGGCAATACTCCGGGGAAAACGTCACCGATCTTCTAAATCACCTCTGCCTTTGCATCTCAAGTAGCGAGGACGACAGGTTAGTCGAGCTCGAATTCAAGCGATGCTGGGAAATCCAATCGGCTGCGTCTCTGGTTCCTTTCGCTAGTTCGCGATCGTTCAATAACGCACCTTCGGCTCGAAGCGCCTCACTCACGTCTTCTCCCCAGTCGGCCGCAACTTTGAGCCACATATAAGCGAGCACATGGTCGGGCTTCAACGATGCGCTTCCATGGAACACCTTCGCCAAATTCACGGCTGCCTTTGCATTACCGTTCCCGGCCGATAAGAGGTAGAGACGCAGGGCACTCATGATGTCTTGCGAAATGCCCTGACCCGACTGGTAAAGAACTCCTAAATTGTTCTGGGCGTCGCTGTGCCCCTGCTGAGCGGCACTGCGATACCACTTTGCGGCAGCTGTGAGATCTCGTGCTACGCCCTCTCCAAGTTCGTAGCAGGATCCTAGATTGAATTGCGCGGTGGCCACGCCCGACTCTGCCGCCTTGCGAAACAGCAGGACAGCCTTATCACTGTCGCGTGGCACGCCCGACCCGTTCAGATAAGCGAATCCCAAGTTTGATGTCGCAGGCGCGTAAGCCTGATCCGCAGCTTTCTCCCACCACCTGGCAGCCGCTGCCTCATCTCGCGACGTACCCAAGCCCTCGAAGTAGAGCAGGCCTAGATCAGTTTGCGCCGGGGCATAACCGTCCGCGGCGGCCCGGCGAAACCACTGCAGGGCCTTGTCATAGTTCTGACTAACTCCCGTGCCTTGTGCGTACATCCGGCCTAATTCGGTGATCGCGGCAGTATCGCCACGATTGGCTGCCTTTTCGTACCAGACGAGCGCCTTGGAGTAGTCCTGAGGCTGGCTGAGACCCTTGGCATAGGAGTACCCGATAAGGAATTGATCATGGGCTGAACCAGCTTCGGCTCGCGCAAAGGCTTTGGAAACCTGCTGAGGGGTACGAATCTGGCTATCAACACTGTCGCCAGGCCCGCGGCCGTGGCCGGGCGCCAGCATCAATAACCACGTCGGCAATTGCCGGCTTTGCGCCCAGAGCGATGTGCTGACAGAAATCGTCAAGATCAGCGCAAACACATGCTGGACAACAAAGCCTACGCCGAGTAGCGAAGAACGAACGGTGCATTGAACTTGCATGCACATTTCTCCACATCCACAAGATTAGGACAGAGGGTGAATGATGTTCCGGGTTGCTGTGGCGAACCCCACGTTCGCCGAATAAGAAGGCTACGAAAAGCCAACCGTTGTACCGTTACGAGTGGTCGGCTGAATTTTTATTGACGTGCACTATGTCGCGTCAAAGGCGAGATGTCAAGCGAAGTGAGGTGCTTGAAGAAATCAATTTTCTGAATCGATCAAGTGTTGCATTTCACCACTAGGACGAAAACGAACACCGGCAACGGGGACTCCCGACCCCAAGAGGGCCCGGATTCGTTCGCGATTTGGACCTGCGGAAACAACCGCCGCGGCGAGGCAACGAATTGCGTCTTCGAGTCGCGTCGTCGCAGGCATTCTGAAAATCCAGGGGATGTTAGTCGACGTGAGCATCCGGTCCGACGAAAGCGCGATCACGGGGACGAAGGCTTTTGTACCTATCTGCTCGGCCAGATGGCTTGAAGCGCGATCGAGAGCGATGATGCCGAGAACGCGGTCCTGGTAAACCGCGTGAATCAGTTGGTTCGAAGCCTTGCCCCACGAAGATTCTGAAGAGATTCCGATTAGTGAGAAGCGCGTCCCGCGGGGTATTAGTTCCTTGGCAAGCGCCTTGATTTCGACTGCACCAACCGCCTGCTCCCCTTGCGGTCCGAAGACCGCGATCCGCAGGTCATTCGTCTTCTCATCAGCTAACGCCGGACCGGTATAGTAGATTCCTTCCTCCCCGACTTTTGCGTAGGGCTTGTCCATGGTGATCTGGCGATAGTCGATTCTGCCGTTACGCACCGTTGCGAGAAACATGGGATTGATGTTCTTGCAGTTGGGATCAAATCGCATTTCGCCAGTTACTCCGCGGTAGGTCTCTGTCGCTGTTAGCACGTCCCGAATTCGGCCCCGGTTCAACCCGCCGCGGCAAATCGCCTTCAGCAGAATCTGCATGGCATCGTAGGCTAGAGAGGCAAAGTGGTCAGGCTTTTCGTCGAAACGTGCCTCAAAGCGGCGGTTGAAGTCACGCCAGCTTGCATCTTCGCGGCTCGGGTCGTAGGGATAAAGTGCTTCAAAACCCTCCGCGGCGGCGCCGGCGAGGTGTATGAGTTCCCCTCCTATAGTGCGATGGCTGCCAAAAACTCGCTGCGTCATTCCCAGTTCTCGCAATTGCTTCAGAATCGCTGCGGCGGGACCAATGTCGGTCCATAGAACAATAGCGTCCGCTCGGGAGTCCTGGATCACGCGCAATTGATGGCGGAAGTCGGTGTCCCCCGGCATAAATTTCTGCTCAATCACCACTGGATGGCCGAGCCGACGCGACGCGTCACGGAACTTGATCACTCCAAAGCGCCCGTACCGATCATTGACGCGCAATATGGCAACGCGGTTGAGGCCTAGTTCTGTGTAAATATGGCGCGCCAATGTGTACCCTTGTACGCGATCATCCTGTAGATCGGTCAGATACCACGGAATAATAGTTTCAGGAATGGTTGGGTCGGTTGCTGCGCTGTTGACCAATGGTGTTTCCGCTTTCAAAGTGACGCGCAGAGCGATATGCGTTGTATCTCCGCTGATGGAGCCGAACATAGCCCAGACCTTATCGTCATAGACCATCTTCACAACTTCGTTGCTCGAAGCGCCCCAGATCGCGGAGTCGTTGTGCAACATTAGCCGGTAGGGTTTGCCACAGAAGCCACCCGCAGCATTGGCTTCTTCAATGGCCAGGGTTGCACCATTCAGCATGCGATTGCCCATGGCCGAGTCAGGATGGTCGTGCAAAGGCCCGAGGAAACCGATGCGGATTTCGTTGAGGCTGCTCAGGTCGGGGTCAGGAATCTCGCGCGCAGCTCCGTTGTATTCGACAAGGTCGGTGTAATGCTCGTGATACGGTGTCGTGAATTTGGAATAAGGCCGCAGATCCTCTGGAATAGCGCCATAAGGTTTCAATGATCGTGTCGTTGGTCGGGCCACAGAGACGCCCCCGCAAGCACACCGGCTCACCGTTTGCGGAAACCCTGTAACAGCAACGAAAACAACACCGACCAGCAATGCAAGCCGACGCATTCGCTTTACTCCTTCGAAGTTTCACGCCGGAACATGGCGATGGCTTCGATCTCAATCAGCAGGTCGGGCCGGCAGAGGATCGCCTGGATTCCGGTCGAAGCAGGGAGGGGATCGAGCCCTTGTTCGTTGTAAAAAGCACTTCGCTCTTCATTGAAGGCCTGGTAATCGCGCTCGATGTCACGCAGGTAGCACGTGGTGCGTACCACGTCTTTCCAGGTCGCCCCCTCCGACGCCAAAAGGCCAGAGATGTTGCTGAAGGTGCGACGCGTCTGGGCACGGAAATCACCGACGTGGACCGTGTTGCCGGCATCATCGATGCTGGCGGTTCCCGAAATTAAGACAATGGACAGCCCATTGAGATCGATCCGCAGGCCTCGCGAGAATGCACTGCCGTAGTTGTACGCTTCGTTCAGCACTTTATGATTCGTGATTGCCCGCTTTACCACCGGAGCATTGGTCACTTCCTGCAGCAACTCTTCAAGCATCATGGTTATGACTCCTGTATTTACTTCTGTCGGATCCCGTGACTCAAGCCTTTTGCTGTTGCTACCCAAACATCGTCTTCCTGAAAGTCGATTCCTAGAACGTAGTTGTGCGCGGGAGCTGTTTCAACCTGAATAGAAGCGGTGCCCCCATCTGCGTCGCGCACCAACATCTCCGGGCGGTGTGTATCGAGCGCTGGTCGATATACGGCCCAGTTCGTCCCGTCGTAATAGGCCAAGCCCTTATCGGTGCAGAACCAGGCATGGTTAGCGTCAACACCCTTGATGAAGTTCAGGAAATTACTGGGCAGGCCGCTGTCCTTCTGCAAGAAGTTGCGCCAGTTGCGGCCGTCGTAGCGGCTTGCTCCGAAGTAAGTAGCCACCCACACAATGTGGTCCACATAGCTGACCGAAGTGGTGATCTCGTGAATCAGGCCTTGATCTTTGAACAGCACCATCTCGGTTTCGCCATCCGGGTCGTTGTAGTCCTTCCAGCGCTCCGTCCCGATGTCGTACTCGAGCAAGCCTCCGCCCCAAACCGCGTAATAGACCTTGTCTTCTCCTGCGCTCACCGCATAGGTCCAGATCTCGTACATCGGCGTATTACGTTCATTGAAAATGCTCCACTGGGAAGTACGGGTATTCAGGCGACTGGCTCCGGCCGCAGTTGCGGCCCACAAATAATCGCCCTGTACACCAACTCCGTACACGATGTCGTTTGCTAAACCGGAATTGAGCTGGGTGAAGGTGTCGATGCGACCAGCCGAAATACGACTTAGTCCTCCCATGGTGCCGGCCCAAAGATCTCCCGTGCGCTTATCGAGCGCTAGCGAAAGCACAACCCGGTGGGCCAGACCGTCCGCAGGACGGAATATTTTCCATTTACCGCCTTCATAGACTCCCAATCCGTTTTCGGTTCCCACCCAGACGCGATCCCCGTCCACTAAAACGCAGAAAACGTGGTTGTCAGGCAAGCCATTGGCTGTGGTGAAGTTTTCCCAGCGAAACTGAGGCATGTTGGCGGGCGCAGCGGCCATGGTCACCGTAAGCACAAACAAGCAGGCCATGATGAGCCGTGGTTTCATAAGGTCCTCAGGTACTCGATCAAGTCGTTCAGCTCATCTTTCGTGAGATCGTTAGTGACACCATGCGTGTCTTTGGGATTGAAGACGGTCCAGATCTCTTCCAGTGAACGGGCTGAGCCATCATGCAGATATGGCGCCGAGTACACGACGTTCGAAAGCTGCGGCACGTCCACGACGGGGGAGCGATCCATGGACTTCCCGCTCCCAACATTAAGTTGCTTTTGGTTCGTAAACTTCGAACCGCTGTGACAGTAGCCGCACCGGTTGGGCTCGGGAATCCCTCTACCATTCTTGTATTCTGTACGCTCGAAAAAGGTCTTGCCTCGCTCCTGGGCTGGCGTTAGTTCGCCCTTGCCTAAGTGGTAGCGGTTTGGACGTAGCGGCAGCGATAGGACAAAAGAAACCAAGTCTGTGAGTTCCTCGTCGTTGTAACTCTGCGAACGGTAGAAAAACTTCTCCGTGCGTGGACCGCATTCGGTAGGAAGATCTGGATTCCCGCCATTCCATTTGAAGGGTTGTGTTCCTGCCAGATCTTCAATCGAGCGATTGTCGACGACGTCGACGCCGAAGCCATCCGGCTCAAGATCCCATTCCAAGCCGTCGAACGTGGCATCGATGTGACAATTCGCACAGCCGAATTGACCCTGAAAAGCAAATTTCGCAGCGTAGAAGATCTGTTCTCCGCGACGCAGGGGATTGATCTGATTTGAACCGACCAGAGCACTTGTTGAACTCGCTT
>JBLNFC010000281.1:0-6027 GCA_050263355.1 Acidobacteriota bacterium | reverse complement strand
TTGAACAGCTTGAGCGACTCGTCGCCGCCCTTCTGCTGCAGCTGATCCATGGCTTTATAGAAGATGCCCTGAGCTGTGCTCTTCTTGCCCGCCCACATCATAGAGTTGATGAACTTGTTGACCAGGTCCGACCCGAAAACCGGATCGGCCACAACCCCGCGCTTCGATATATGACCTTTTCTTGGCATTACCTTTTAGCTCCCGCTGCTACCTCAACTCGCAGCTTGTCGGTCCGCGTTGGCTAGCACGAACGACTAGCGACGGACGACTACTTACGCCTTCGGTCTTTTAGCTCCGTACTTCGACCGGCTCTGCTTACGATTCGCAACACCTACTGCGTCCAGCGTCCCGCGCACCACGTGATAGCGCACGCCCGGCAGATCCTTCACACGCCCACCGCGGATCAGCACAATCGAGTGCTCCTGCAGGTTGTGCCCGATTCCTGGAATGTAGGTCGTAACCTCAATCCCGTTGGTCAGGCGAACACGCGCCACCTTGCGAAGAGCCGAATTCGGCTTCTTGGGAGTCTGCGTGTACACGCGGGTGCAAACTCCGCGCTTCTGCGGACAACCCTGCAAGGCAGGGCTCGCCGTCTTGTACCGTGGCGCTTTCCGGCCGCTCTTCACCAGCTGATGAAATGTAGGCACTCCTGCCGCTCCTTCAACGCACATTGCCCCGCGCACGCCTCAGGCGCGCAGCGGAACTGGCGCTGCAATCTGCTTTTGTCCTCTTGTGGGAGGCTGGCCGGCTGTCGCCGCCATGCTTCTAGCCAGACACCATGGCCCGGCAAGAAATTTCTGGATGTCCTAAGACTAACGCCGTCGACGGTGGCGCCCAGCCCTCAAAATGCTACGGGAGGCACTCCGTTTCGCCAGCTTCGCCCCGCATATCCCTCCACAGGTGAAGGGTGGCGCAGGGTCCGTTTCAGCGAGGAATTCCCAACGTCATTGCTGTTGGGAATGTGTATCTTAACAGCTCAGCTGCAGTACATCGGCGCTTCGCAAACATCGCGACCGACACAGGCAAGCCAGACTTAACTCGCGGAACCGATCAAATATAGCAACTCTGTTGCACAGCGTCAACCGCCGTCACGCGCATCTCACTTCTAAAGCCATTAAATTCAGGGCGTGGCGGAATAGGTCCACGAAAATGCCACCTCTGTTGAATTGAGCGCGAGCGTGAGCCATAGACGCACACGTAGGGGCGGGTGCCCCCACCCCCGCCCGGCGGAGCGAAGCTCCGCTTCTATGACGCTTTAAATTTATGCTAAAAAATGCCACCTATGTTGAATTGAGCCGCAAGCGTGAGTCTTAGACGCACACGTAGGGGCGGGTGCCCCCACCTGCCCGGCGGAGCGAAGCTCCGCTTCTAGCGGCCCAAAGAATGATCGCTTCGGGTCAATATGAAATGAACATAACAAAGATCCTTCGCTGCGCTCTGGATTTCGCCTGCGGGCTCACGCCCGCAAACCGGCTCAACTTGATGAAAAAATCCTCAGCCTCTACACTGAGCAGTTTCCTGCAAAGAATAGCTCGTCCCGGGTATCAACGCGGGGCGGGGAGGGTGCATGGGTAGGTTGGGACTGCTATTGCTTGTCATCATTCTTCTCCCGTTTTTCCTGGCCCTCACCGGCTGTGGGGGAAGCAGCACACCGCCTGCTACTCCCGTTCCCGCCATCATATCCGTCACTCCGTCCAGCGCCTCCATGGATATAGGAACAACTCTCTCATTCACCGCTTCCGCACTCGATAGCGGGAAACATGCCGTGAACGCCTCTCTCACCTTCCAGTCCAGCAATCCGGCTGTGTTGACGATGCTTACGTCAGCCAGTTCTGGCGGCACGGCTGCCGGTCTCGCCTGTGGCGGTACATGGGACGCCGGCGGTCAGGTTTGCACTCCCGGCGGATCCGGAGTCACCCAGGTGACCGCCACGTCGGGGGGTGTCACCAGCGCTCCCGTCACCGTTTACGTTCATCAGCACATCGATAAAATAAGCGTCATCCCCCAGACGAACACCAACCCATGTGTGTCCGCAGCGCCCGCCTTGGCACAGAGCGCGGTCTTTACGGCCGTTGCAAGCAGCGGAAACATAGATATCAGTTCCTCGGTCGGTCCCTTCAATTGGACGGCCACCAATCCGGCCGTTGCTCAACTCTTTCCCCAAAGCGTGAACGGCGTTCGAAACGGTTTGGTCTCCGCGCGGCCGAAGACGCCCGGTGTAACTCAGATTTTTGCTTCTATCGCGAATACCACCAGCGTTCCCTTCAATTTCACCACCTGTCCCGTGCAATCCATCTCGCTCTCGGTGAGCGGTACGGGCGGAACAACCATCACGGCGGCAAAAGGCACTAGCTCTACCATCGCGGCATCGGTCTTCGACACCACCGGCAATGCGGTTGTCGCGCCACTTACTTTCGCCTCCAGCAATCCAACTGTGGCAAGTGTCAGTGCCAGCGGAGGAGTAACCAGCAGCACCCCCGGGGGGACAACCATTACTGCCTCCTGTACTCCGCCGACCTGCAATATTGGCTTTGTCCCAGCTCAACCGGTCTACGCCTTACAACCCGTTACAGCCACTTACACCGGCACTAATACGACGGCTAACTCTATTTATGCCACCAGTACAGGATGCGGCACGAATCCAAAATGTGAAGCTATTCTGCTTCCGGTCACTGGGAATCCGGCAGCTCTGGGGAATGGAGTTGTGTTACCCAGCATTCCGAATTCTTTCGTATTTAATGCGGCGGGCACCAAGGCTTACCTAGGCAGCCAGACTGGACTTATGCAGTTCGATCCCGCCGCTGCCACCAATAGCGTAAGTGTTTCGCCTGCGACCACGGGCAAGGTATTGGCCATCTCGCCAAAGGGCGACCGAGTTATTGTTTCCGACACTCAATCCTCCAGCAACAAGCTATTCATCCTCGATCCCAGCAGTAACACGAGCGTGCTGAGCCTGATCACCGGCACAAATGTAGCTACACCTACGGGCACCATCACCGGTCAAACCGCGGCTGCGTTTTCACCGGACGGTTTGAAAGCCTACATCTTCGCAACCAACCCGAAGAATTTCGTCACCAATCCTAACCTTCCCCCTCCAGCGCCCTGCTCTGTCACAGGTGGTTGCACTCTGTACGTTTATTCCGCGCAGGCGCCGCTCCAGACTATCGATTTGACCGATCCCACACTCGGCCCCGCAACGGACATTGCATTCCTCGGCAACGGAAGCTATGGATATATCGCTCGTGGTTCTGGCTTGTCTTTCTTGGCGACGTGCGATGATCCGGGTGATCCTACTAATCCGCTGCCTACTCAGGTCGGCAGCGTGGCGACTCCCGCGTCACTCATTCGACCGCTGCCGGATGGAAAAAGCCTGCTGACCCTGGATCCGCCCAATGTGAGCAGCGTGACCTCCAACTTGACTGCGCTGCCCGGCACGCCAACTCCCATCACCGCTAACCCGCCGCAGGTCATCGGCTGTCCCGCTCCTTACACCCTGAGTTTCCCTCCGCCTCCTCCTCCATCTCTTCCGGCCCAGGGCTTCTTGACGAACACGACCGCCACCAATTTCACCGCCGATTCAGGTCTGGGTACTTTCACCCCGACTGCGTTTCTGCTTTCCAGCGACGGACAGAAGGCTTACATTCTGGCCGCGAACGTGCTCGACGTTAACGTGTTCGATGTGGCTAGCCATACCACCACGCCACTCGCGCTAACCGGGAACGCCGCGCCAATTGCCGGCTCCCTCTCCAGCGATGGCCAGACTCTGTACGTGACCACTTCCGACAACGCGCTGCACATCGTCAATCTCGTCTCTGGAGGCGATGCCGCTCAGTTGGCTTTGCCATCTGCGAATCTATGTGCGCTCACTACTGGCGGGTCCGTGTCATCGTGCAAACCTGATCTGCTGGCGGTTAGGCCGTAGGCTCGCATCATCCGGAATTCCTCAGATCTCCTGTGCTTGAGAGTTGTTGAAATCTGCATTCGCCAACGCCCCGCCGTTTGACGGAAAACCTTGAACAAGAGCACAATTACGAATCTGAGAGACGAGCGGCAGCGCCACCCGGCTCGGAGTGCAGTTCCCACGATATTCGGCCTTTAATCCTCTCTCCTCGTCAACCATTCACCGTCACAGAACATTCATAAGGAGCATTTATGGCAACGCTCAGAGTCGCGCCTAAACCAGCGGCAGAACCAATGAAAGTGGCACAGATATCTAAACCCGGAGGCGATTTCGAGATCGTCGAGCGCGATATTCCCGAACCAGACGCAGGACAGGTTCGCATCAAGGTGCAGCCCTGTGGTGTCTGCCACAGCGACGTGCTCACCAAGGAAGGTCTTTGGCCCGGCATTCAATATCCCCGTATCCCAGGACATGAAGTGGTGGGCATCATCGATGAAGTGGGCTCCGGCGTTTCCACTTGGAAGATGGGTCAGCGCGTGGGCGTTGGCTGGCATGGCGGGCAGGATGGCACCTGTCGCGAGTGCCGCCGCGGAGACTTTCGCAATTGCCGCAACCTGAAAATTTCCGGCATCAGCTTTGACGGTGGATACCAGCAATACATGGTCGCTCCCATCGAAGCCCTCGTGGCCGTACCCGACGGTCTAAGTGACACCGAAGCAGCACCGCTTCTCTGCGCCGGTATTACAACCTATAACGCGCTGCGGCACAGCGGCGCCTTACCCGGCGACCTGGTTGCGGTACAAGGTGTTGGCGGTCTGGGTCACCTTGGAATCCAATTCGCACAGAAGTTTGGCTACAAGGTCGCGGCTATCGGCCGTGGCGCTGAAAACGCCCCGCTCGCAAAGAAGTTGGGAGCCAACGTGTACATCGACAGCGTAGCCACCAACCCAGCCGAAGAATTGCAAAAGATGGGCGGCGCACGCGCAATTCTGGCGACCGCTCCGAGTTCCAAGGCCATGTCTGAGCTGATCGACGGCCTGGGCCCGAACGGGACGCTTATGGTCATCGGCGCGGCATTCGATCCCATTGAGGTCACACCGGTACAGCTCATCACCGGAAGTCGCGCCATTCAAGGCTGGTCCTCAGGAACACCAGCCGATTCCGAGGACACGCTCAACTTCGCTGAACTTACCGGCGTTCGTCCCATGATCGAAACCTATCCACTGGAAAGGGCAGGCGAGGCTTACGAGCGCATGATGAGCGGCAAGGCGCAGTTCCGCGTGGTTCTCACCATGTGAACTGGCCACAATCAGAATTGTCGCCACCACTTCTCCAACGAGCTTGCATCAGGGGCGGCTGGGTCTCACCAGAGACCCAGCTTCCTATTACAATTAACGACCGCCGCGCCGGGCAGCGTCGGCTTGCTCCGCCAGAACTCTCATGAATTCGAAAAATTCTGGCGACTGTCCGATGAACAGCCCCATGTCGGTCAGGAACTTCAATGCGCCGCTGGCAACTCCCTCACTCCGCGTTGGCCGAATGATCGAAACTACCGGCAGTTTTCGACTGAGGAACGGGCACGGTTCCGGCATGATCAAGCTGGTCGTGAACTCTTCCCCGCCGAATGGAGGAGAATTCAGATCCACAAAGGTCAACCCATTCGTGGGATCCGTAATTGCAGGAGTATCTCCAGCTAAATCAGACCAGGTCTGAAAGTGCATCGTCTCCGTAGGCCCGATGCTGATCAGAATTCGCAACACTTCGGCGCTGGTCGCTCGCTGCGCCATTGACGGATACAAGCTGCTCCCGCCTTGTTCGATGGTTGGCATGTGCCACACCGCGGTGTTGACGATAGCTTGCAGGTGATCCTCAGGCTCAAGGTCGGCATCTGTTCTCGGAATCGCGGGAAACTGGCCCTTCGCCAACCCCGGTTGTGCCTGGGGAAACATGAAATTCGGGTCGAGATCTGGGTTGTGATTGCTGCTGCGATATCGCGTGTACCAACTCGTATCCAGCGTCAGCTGCATCAGGTTCGTGAGGCGCGGTTTGCCGCTTGATCCGGTGGCACTGCTGCCTGGCAGAGTACGAAACCGCTCCAGGTCGACTGGATCCGCGCCTTTGGACAC
>JBLNFC010000280.1:0-5921 GCA_050263355.1 Acidobacteriota bacterium | reverse complement strand
TTACCAGGGCGCGGCGTGGTGATGAAAGATGAGGAAGCCGAGTCCAAGAAGACTATCGAGCAAGCCTTTGCTTCAGCCGGACTAGCAGTGCCGGCGTTGAAAGACGTACTCAGTACTCTGAAGGTGGACCGCGCTCGTGCCCAGAAGATCGTCACATTGTTGCTGCGCGACAAAGTCCTGGTAAAGGTTTCCGATGATTTGGTGTTCCACAACAGCGCGCTTCAGCAGTTGCGGCAACAAATGGCATCACAGAAAGCGCAGTCGCCCAATATCGATGTGGGTCGCTTCAAAGAGCTGACAGGCGTCTCTCGTAAGTACGCCATTCCACTCTTGGAGTATCTCGATCGTGAGCGGGTAACGCGGAGAGTGGGAAACGAGCGAATCATCTTGTGAATCGGTCCTGGAACTCGGTTGGCGGAGTCTTACCGATTCACGACATCATGTTGACAGCATGCGCTGCGTACGTTTGCTCTAGATTTCCTGCTGCGGGAACTCCACTTGCAAGCCAAGCGGATCAGTAAAGCGATTGCTTAGGTTGACCAGCCCGACCAGAAGATGGATATCTACAATTTCGGCGTCGTTGAAATGTTTTTTTAAGGTCGTCATGTCGGCGTCCGCGACTGCTTTCGACGCTCGTGTCAGCTTCTCGGCATAGGTCAGGGCGGCATGGTCCCTTTCACCGAAGCGGGTATAGGCGCCCTCTTTGAGCGCCTTCCAGTCCTCCGGACCTAAGCCGACTCGCTTGGAGGAAGAGACATGATGCTGCAGGCAGTAATTGCAACCGTTCAACCAGGAAACACGGATATAAATTTCCTCGTAGAGCTTGCGATCGAGTGACCGCCCCACGCTGGCATAGAAGCGCAGAAAGTTTTTCAGTGCTTCGGGCCGGTGCGCCATTGCTTTTTGCACATTGCCCGGTTTGCCTTTAAGTACGTTGTCGTAGATCTCTTTTACTTCCGCGGGCGCGCTATCCGGTTCGATTAACGAGATTCTGGCCATAACTCCTCTACCTGTGGTTTCGCGTCCGTATAATAAAGCATTGTTGATTCAGGATTCCCGGATTACGAGTAGCAGCGTGCGCTAAAAGATGCTCGGCAGGGCGCAACGGGTAAATCCGTCAATACTTCGATCCTTGTGATGCCTCGTATTCGCATTATCGGCGGCGGTCTCGCCGGGTCAGAAGCCGCGTGGCAGTGCGCCCGGCGCGGTGTTCCCGTCGAGGTTTTTGAAATGCGGCCGGTGCGCTCGACGCCAGCTCACCAGACCTCAGACTTGGCCGAATTGGTCTGCTCTAACTCGCTAAAGTCGGATAGCGAGAACAGTGCACCCTGGTTGCTGAAGGAGGAAATGCGCCGTGGTGGGTCGCTGCTGATGGAGATTGCCAGAGCTTGTGCGGTTCCGGCGGGGCACGCTCTTGCAATCGACCGAACTACGTTCGCACCGAGGGTGACTGAAGCGATTTCTTCGGAACCGCTGATTACGATTCGGCGCGAGGAAGTCACGGAAATAGGCGAGGACCAGATCACCATCGTCGCGACGGGGCCGCTCACATCGGATGCGCTTTCTCGGGAGATCGCGCGTTTGAGCGGAAGCACGCATCTGTATTTCTTCGATTCCATAAGTCCGATCGTAGAAGCTGATTCAATCGACATGGCGCGGGTCTATCTGGCGGCGCGGTATGACAGAGGCACCGCCGATTACATCAACTGCCCGATGAACAAAGATGAATACGACCGCTTCTATGATGCGCTGATCTCGGCACAATCAGTGGAAGCGCATGACTGGGAGAAGCTTAATTATTTCGAAGCATGTCTGCCCATTGAAGAGATTGCACGTCGCGGCCGCGATACGCTGCGCTTCGGCCCCATGAAGCCGGTTGGCTTGCGAGATCCCCGAACCGGTCTGCAGCCGTATGCGGTGGTGCAATTACGTCAAGAAAATCTGCGTGCCGATTCTTACAACCTGGTCGGATTTCAGAATCATTTGCGCTACGGCGAACAGTCACGCGTATTGAGGATGATTCCGGGACTGGAGAATGCGCGCTTTCTTCGCTACGGGCAAATCCACCGGAACACGTACATTAACGCGCCGATGTTACTTCGTGAGACCTTGCAGATGAAGCAACATCCGAACATCTTTTTTGCGGGACAAATCTGCGGGGTTGAAGGGTACGTAGAATCGATTGCAACGGGGCTCATGGCCGGGGTTCATGCCGCGGCACTGGCAATCAATCTTGAACCTGTTCCTCCGCCGCGCGTGACTGCACTTGGTTCGTTGGTTCAGTACGTGACACAAGCGAATCCCAGGAACTTCCAGCCTGCGAACATCACATTTGACTTGCTTCCGGCTCTGGAGCGAAAGATCCGCGATCGCAAGGAACGGCACCGAATGCTATGCGAACTCGCCCTTGGTGCTTTGGATACGTGGGTCGAGAGCATCGGTGCACTTGCCGCAAAAGCTTAAGAGCGCTTGACCTGACGGAACGGGCTGCAGTGGCCTCTCGTATCAATTTAACGGACGAGCAGATTCCCAGTTCCGGCTACGAACGTGTCGACACGGGGAGCCTGCCCACGCGACGCCCCTCGAAATGCATGAAACAAATCCTGCTTCATTCTCGTACCTCCAAACAGGACAGGCGGCTACCGTTTGCCATCAGTTGCCGTCCAAATAGCGATGGTCATCCGCGATCTGGTGGGCGACGTATTTCGGACTCTATGGGCGCACAAGCTGCGTACGCTGCTGACCATGTTCGGCATCGCCTGGGGAATTGTTTCGATCGTCTTGATGGTGGCCGCCGGCGAGGGACTGCGGGTGGGTCAGGCGAAGCAGGCGGAAACGTTAGGCAAGGACATCCTGATTGTTTTTTCGGGGGGACAAACCAGCCTGCAGGCAGGCGGTCAACGCGCGGGCCGGAAGGTTCGCTGGGTAGAGAGCGATGTGGCTTATGTCCAGGAGCAGGCGACGGACTGCCGTTACGTGATTCCTGAACTCGAGCAGGACAATGTCCGTTCGCACTCGCCTTACAACGCCGCAGCCTTTCTGGTGACGGGGTCGCTTCCGCCTTTTGGCGAGATTCGCAGTCTTACCGTGGGAGCTGGACGCTTTTACAACTGGGATGACGAGAACGAGGGCCGGCGCGTCGCGTTTCTGGGCAGCGATGCCGCTAAGCAACTGTTTCCGCAGAATGACGCCGTCAACCAGACGGTTTATTTGAACAACGTCCCGTATAGCGTAATCGGAGTCATGGCCAAGAAGAAGCAGGACTCGAGCTACGACGGATGGGACGTGAACAAAATATTCATTCCATTTGCTTCCATGCGCCGCGATTTCCCGGATAAGCCGCCTCGAACATCGCTTAACTTTGATCAACTGTTGGTGACGCCGCGTTCCCTTCAGCAGCACGAAGCGTGCAAAGGGGAGATTCGTAAAGCGCTGGGACAGATGCACCAGTTTGATCCAAGGGACAAGGAAGCCTGTCCTATCTGGGACACGGTGCAGGAGGCCAAAGCTTTCGAAACGATGACCACCGGCATGAAGTGCTTTTTAGGCGCGGTCGGCGTTATCACGTTGCTGCTGGGTGGCCTGGGTGTGATGAACGTCATGCTGGTAGCGGTGCGCGAGCGTACGCGCGAGATCGGCGTGCGCAAGGCATTGGGCGCCCCCGCGCACACCATACTCAAACAATTCTTCGTAGAAGCCTTGTTTATCGCTCTCATCAGCGGTGGAGTGGGCCTGGGCATTGCGTTCGGCCTTTGTGCTGTGGTGAACATGCTGCCGATGCCGGACTTTTTTGCAGGACTGCTCGCGACCTGGAGTTCGGGACTGCTTGCTTTTGGGTTGCTGGGGACCATCGCCGTGCTCTCGGCGCTGTATCCGGCGAGACAAGCGGCATCCATCGATCCAATCGAAGCACTACGCTACGAGGCAGGCGGGTAGTGAGAAAGATAACCGCAGAGGATCCGGCTGTGGGCAGCTTTTGAATGTATGTTGACGCAAATCATTGTCGAAGCCTGGATTGCGTTGCGGCGTAATAGAACCCGGAGTTTCCTTACGATGCTGGGAATCGTCTGGGGCATCGTCACGGTCACGTTGTTGATTGCGTATGGCAACAGCTTTCGTAGCATCCTGGTGGGCGGTTTCGACGCATTTGGGAAAAGCGTAGTGATTGCCTGGCCGCAACAAACCAGTGAACAACCCGGCGGGCAGCGTGCGGGCAAAAAAGTTGTCCTCGAGCAGTCTGACCTGGACATGGTGAAGGCGAATGCCCCGCTGGTGAAGCATGCATGCCTAGAAACTGTGAAGCGGCCCGGCATAGCCTACGGCGATCGCATGTTGGGTACAACCGCTATTCGCGGCGTCTGCCCGGAATATGGGGAGATGCGCAACGAGGTTCCATCTGAAGGGCGCTGGATCAATGCCAGCGATGAGCTGGAACGTCGCCGCGTGTGTTTTCTGGGCGGGCGGGTGCGCGAACAACTGTTCAGCGGTCGACCAGCCGTGGGTGAGACGGTTCTAATTTCGGGTGTGCGCTTCACCGTAATTGGTGTGATGGCGCGCAAGATTCAACTGAGTAACTATTTTTCCTCTGACGACGAGTCAGTCTGGATTCCTTTCTCTGCCGCCGGGGATCTTTGGGATACGAAGCAGGCACAAGTGATGGTCTTCCAGCCCATCGCTCCCCAATTTGAGAAGCGGGCAATGGCGCAGGTGCTCGCGGCAGTAGCAACGCGGCAGCAGTTCTCGCCTACAGATCCCAAAGCATTCCAGATGTTCGGCCGCGATGAATTTCGACCCATCATCGACGGCATCACGATCGGGCTGGAAGTTCTGCTCACTTTTATTGGCACGCTCACGCTCGGCATTGGCGGTGTCGGCGTGATGAACATCATGCTCGTTTCCGTGGACGAACGTATTCGCGAGATCGGCCTACGGCGGGCGCTCGGGGCCAAGAAGCGTCACATCCAAATGCAGTTCTTAGCCGAGACGTTGATGATCATGCTCTTGGGCGGTGCTATTGGGATTATTCTCGCCTATGCAATTGCTGCAGCGGTGGGGACACTTCCGATGATGGGACCCTTGTTCGAAGATGATTCCGGTAAAGCCGACATCCATCTGAAGATTTCTTTCCTGACGGTGTTTATTTCGAGCATCGTTCTCCTGCTCGTAGGAGTGATAAGCGGGCTCATACCGGCACTCCGGGCCTCGAAGCTGGATCCGGTGGAAGCGCTAAGGTACGAGTGAGCCTCGTTCCCAGGCTGCGGCATCCCGAGAATCTCTAATTGCAGGATTGAAGGACTCAAGAATTGGCGGATTCACCGATAGAACGAGCTGCCGATCCCGCGACTGCAAATCGAATGTCTAGATGCTCAATACGGATCCCAAGTCCCGGATCTTCAACCGCGTTTCTAAAATGAATTGACGTTGGCGAAGGGCGGCAGTACCTTCCGAAGCGAGGTGGCTTTTGCCCATTTCGGCCGTCGACGTCATCACTCCAGCCTTTCAGCATACAAAGCAGCAACTGCTTAAGCCCTTTCGCTTCGGCCAGTGGGTACGGCTGGCCCTGCTCGGAGTGGCAACAGGGGAGATGGCCTCGGGCAATGGCTGTCGCTTCAATGTGCCGTCCATCCCGCGAAAGCAATCATCATCCATTCACCTGGGTCTCACGGCGCCACACCTGCCCCCGAGCCTGAGCCATCTGAGCGTGCCGGAGATTGTGCTGATTGCGAGTTTCGCAGTGCTGTTGTTCGGGATCATTATGATTTTGTTTCTGTACCTGAACAGCATCTGCCGGTTCATCCTCTTCGATTCAGTTATCAAGCGGGATTGCACGCTGCGCGAGAGTTGGCGCCGATGGCGTCCTGCAGGGCGGCGCTTCTTTGTCTGGCAGCTCCTGTTCCAGGTCGTACTTGCGATGGGGTTCG
>JBLNFC010000279.1:0-3533 GCA_050263355.1 Acidobacteriota bacterium | reverse complement strand
CTTAGCTGCACAGGACTAAATCCAGGCAGTAAACAATCAATTCGCGTGTTTTCATCTACAATCTGCCCATGGGCGGCATGCTCCAACCTTCGCCAGTTCCGCGGGAACAAGATTCGAACTGGCGTCCGATATTGATCGGAGTCGCGATCGTGATCGTGGTCGTGGGCTTGATCGTCGTCGGCCTGCGCGAAGAACCTAAAGTTCCGACCGGACCAGGGCCGTACGCCAACAACCTGAAAATTTCCAACCTGAAGATGAGCGCTGCGGAAAACTTCGTCGGTGCGACTGTTTCCTACATCGATGGAACGATCAGCAACACTGGAAGCAAGACTGTTGTCGGCGCGTCGGTGCGGGTGATCTTCAAGGACAGCATGGACCAGACTGTCGGGGACGAGAAAGTCTCTCTGCACGTGCTTGAGAGTGGCGGCCCATATCCCGACACGGTTGATCTGAGCGCATCCCCTTTAGCTCCGGGACAAAGCAAAAACTTTCGTCTGACCTTCGAGAGCATCTCAAACCAGTGGAACCATCAGTATCCAGACATTCAGATCCTGGATGTCGCAACGCGGTGACCCTGGTAGCTGGCGCCAGGCCCACGTCGGGACCAGTGTCTGAATGGAACTAGCTTCCGGTAGAAGAGCAGATTCCTCGCGGCTGAAGCCGCTCGGAATGACAAGATGGTGAGAGTAGATTGCCCGGGGGCTGAAGCCCCCATTCATTCTGCACGTCTAGTCATTCTGCACGTCTACGCGGCGCTAAAGCGCCGCTCTTACACGGCGACGCAAGCGTCTGATCGAACCAGTTTTCTCGGATGAACAAAGCAGCAGAGCGGCATGCCCCCGTTGACCTCCACGATCATGCATGCCTTCAACGATGGGCATAACGCCATTCATTCCCTGATCTTCTTTCCGCTACAATGCATTCATGTCTGATGTGAAAACTGTCCGGCTGACGGAGACGGTTAAAGCCGCGGGTTGAGCTTCCAAGCTGAGTCCGGCGGTGCTGGACGCGGTGCTTGGGAAATTAGCCCGGCAACATGACGAAAACGTGCTTGTCGGCTTCGATCACGCCGACGACGCGGGCGTGTATCGTATTGCACCTGATATAGCGCTGGTACAGACGGTCGATTTCTTCACTCCGGTTGTCGATGACCCGTACACATTCGGACAGATTGCGGCGACGAATTCCCTGAGCGATGTTTACGCCATGGGTGCCCGGCCCCTGAGTTCATTGGCGCTGGTCTGCTTTCCGGAAAAGGGCGAGATCGCGGTTCTCGAGCAGATTCTAGCTGGGGGGCTTTCCAAGATGGTGGAAGCAGCCTGCACCGTGATCGGCGGACACAGCATTCGTGATGAGGAAACGAAGTTCGGCTACTCCGTAACCGGGATTGTGCATCCCGAGAAGGTGCTTGCCAACACCGGAGCGAAGCCAGGAGACGGCCTGATTCTAACGAAGGCTTTGGGAACAGGTGTTATCTCTACCGCAATCAAGAAGGACAAGGCTAAGCCGGAATGGATTAACGCCGCGGTGAATTCGATGACGACGTTGAATAAGGTCGCGGCGGAGGTGATTACGGATTCCGTAAGTGAGGGTACCCTCACCGTCCCAGCTGAGCAAAACCAGGCGCGGCAGCAAAACGTGTCGCCGGGTAGGTGGGCCGTTCATGCTCTGACCGACATCACTGGGTTCGGCCTCATTGGCCATGTGCGTGAGCTGGCATTGGGCAGCAATGTCTCAGTGCAGCTCTTGTCCGAGAATATCCCTCTCCTGCCGGGCGCCATCGAGTGCGTGCGTGCGGGATACATTCCGGGCGGCTTGAAAGCCAACCGCGAGTTCGCGGAATGCGTCGTGGAATACCAGAGCGCAATTTCTGAGGAACTTAAAACTCTCTTGTTTGATCCCCAGACCGCTGGTGGCTTGCTGATTTCGGTGTCGGACCGACACTTGGAAGCGCTTCTGCAGGAACTCCGAAAGGCCGGTGTGGCAGCCAGGCATATAGGGAGCGTTACCGAGAAAGCCCATCACCTGCTCACTGTACTCTAATCTAAATACAGCATCCTCAATGACTTTGATAAGCGGCCGGTGCATGGCCGGGAGTAACTTCGCGGCGCGAGTGGCGCATGCTACCTTGCCTCGAAATCACCCGAGCCGCGGAAATACCGCCACCTCCTCCGACTCGGACCATGGAGGTGTGTTCGCATGTCCAGCACAGGTACGGCTCTCGCGCCGGCCCCACAGCAAACGCCTAATCAGAACTTGGTGGAACAGAGACTCCGGCTGCAGGCCCGGGTTCGCAGTGGCGCGGGCTGGCTGTTCGCCGTGGCAGGGTTTTCGGTCATCAACTCGACTCTCGTGTTTTTCAACGCCAACCTGCATTTCATCGTCGGCCTGGGGATCACGCAGATTGCAGACGGTATTGGGAAGCGTGGCGGTGGTGGCGGTGCAATTGCCGGCTTCATAGTCAGCCTCTTTATGGCTGGCCTTTTTGCGCTATTCGGAAAATTGGCGCGCGAAGAGAAACAGTGGGCCTTCCTCGCCGGCATGGTGATCTATGGTCTGGACGGACTTATCTTCCTGGCCCTCGGCCAGATGCTGGACCTCGCGTTTCACGGCTTTGCCATTTATTGCATGTTCCAGGGTCTGAGGGCGCTTGGAGCCTTGCAGAAGCTCAATTCCCAATCCATGAACTTCGCTGTGAGTTCCACCCTCGCAAAATAAAACTTCAACGCACTTTTCTAGTCGCGGGCAGGCTAAGGCCGGCCCGCTTTTGCTTTTTCCAGGGGGAGTCTCACCCGGATGGCGCGCATCTATTACACTTTCATCGCTGCAGGTAGGAGAAAGTGTATGCAATCGCGCGCTCTTGGACGCAACGGGCTTGTTGTCTCGGCTCTGGGTCTCGGTTGTATGGGAATGTCGGAGTTCTATGGCGCTCTTGACGATCAAGAGTCGCTGGCCACCATCGATCGTGCACTGGAACTGGGTATCAACTTCCTCGACACCGCGGACGTTTACGGTCCTTACACAAATGAGGAACTGGTTGGGAAGGCAATTCGAGGTCGTCGGGATCGGGTGATTCTCGCCACGAAGTTCGGGATTGTCCGCGATCCCAACAATCCGCATGCACGCGGCGTGAACGGCAAACCTGAATATGTCAGGCAATCGTGTGAGGCAAGCCTGAAGCGGCTGCGCGTTGACCACATCGATCTGTACTATCAGCATCGGGTCGATCCTGAGACTCCGATTGAGGAGACTGTAAGCGCAATGGCGAAGCTGGTCGAGGAAGGCAAGATCCGCCACATCGGTTTGTCGGAGGCCAGCGCGCGAACCTTGAGGCGAGCCAATCAGGTTCACCCGATTACGGCACTGCAGACGGAATACTCGCTGTGGACGCGGGATCCGGAAGATGAGATTCTGCCAACCTGCCGTCAACTGGGTATCGGTTTTGTTGCCTACAGTCCGCTCGGCCGCGGCTTTCTTACCGGGCGATTCCAGCGATTCGAAGACTTGCCGGAAGATGACTACCGCCGCTTCTC
>JBLNFC010000278.1:0-4965 GCA_050263355.1 Acidobacteriota bacterium | reverse complement strand
ATCCGTCATATACTCCGCGCCCGTAAGCAACCCGGAGACGTGAGTTGTCTTCCCATTGGGGCCCGGAGGTGCAGCATGGCGTGCATCTATGATCTGGTAAAGCACCAGGAAACTTATCGAGCCGACGTTACGCAAACCGTGTTGGAGTTGGCTCAGGCGATGGTCGATCGGAATATCGGCGCCGTGCCAGTATTGAGAGACGGGGAAATGGTAGGCATTTTCTCGGAACGCGATCTGATGAAGCGGGTTGTGGTGGAGCGCCTTGATCCGGCAGTAACGCGAATCGAAGAAGTGATGACCAGCGACCCACTTTCTGTTCCTCCCAATGAGAGCATTGAGACGTGCATGATCCTCATGCGACGGCATGGCTTCCGCCACCTGCCTATATGCGATGGCAAGATTCTCAAGGGCATGGTCTCTTTACGCGACATCATGCTGCACGATCTTGACGAAAAAGATCACGAAATGCGCATGATGCGCGCTTATATCCAGGCTTCGCCCGAGATTTGATCGGCAGGGCGAAGGCTATCGCACCTGAGTTCTAATCCATCTTGCAACGGTCTGAATCACAGCGCCATCCACATGCCTGTCGTGGTTAAGCGATGCCTGGGCGGGTTTCGTCGCTGTTGGCATGAACAGATGATCGAGGTTCGGAAACCAGCGAAATTGCGGGGTCGCACCGCGTTTCTTTCGTAATAATAATTCCAGCCGATCATAGTCCGCCTCGCTGATCTCCTTATCGAAGCCGCCTTGCAAAACAAGAACAGGAAGTTGCAGATTGCGAGCTTTAAGGCCAGGATCGCGATTCATACGGTCGCGCCAATAGGCGGAAGTGGCCCCCTCAACCAGTCGCGTCGAGGGCGTTTTGCCGGAACGAATGTCGGCAAAGATCTTGTTTTGTGCCGCAAGTTGCTCCCATATCTCCTCGCTGGATACGCCTTCGGCCTGCAGTGTGGCTTTCTTTCGTTGGGCCAGAGCCTCCTCAACAGGTTGCGCCGCGGCGGCCATCAGAACGATACCTCGCGCGTGAGGAAACCGCTCAGCGATGTAGGGCGCCATTGTTCCTCCTACATGATGACCAACAACGAAGATTGCCGAGGAATCAATCTCGGGCAGATGGCCTAGATAAGCGAGAGCCGCGAGCGCGTCATTTGCGATCTGCTGATCAAGTGGCAATTGCTTAGGATCGGCAGGCGCGGAAAACTCGAAGGGACGTTGCTGGTACCGGAGGCTAGCTATTCCCGCTTGTGCCAATCCACGGGCGAGATCGGCGAACATCTGTTCGGTACCTGCTCGGACGGTACGGTTTTGAGGCTCGTCGCCACCTACAAACACAATCCCGGGTACTTTTCCATTTCGCTTTAGCGGGAGAGTGAGCGTCCCCTGTAACTCCGCAGGCTTTTTCAAGAAGGCGACCTGAGTTTCTGCGAAGCTATTTGGCGTCTCAACTACCAGCGGGTCGCTGCCCTGGGCCACAGACAGCCAGCTGAATAACACAGCTATGGCCGCAGTGCCCAAGCCGAAATGCTTACCCCCAAAGAGCCTCATGTGCTCTTACGTTAAGACGGGCAGGAGTGAAGGGCAAGTGGGCATTCGTTGTAAGCATAAATGGGCTAGGTGGTAACCAAAAACGGGGTTACTTCAGGTTACTTCGGTGCATTGCCCAATGGTGCGAACCTGATAAGTTAGCAACGAGAGAGGTGCCACCCTCCTGGAATTTTGTGCAGGAAGGGCGCCGGGGGACACCGAGTGAACGCGCGATATCAGATCGCTTTTTATACGCTATGGATTGCGCACCCGGTGCTGCAATCGGCGGTTGCGGCTGCCATGATCCGGCGCAAGCTGTATCGCACGTCGCCGTTCTTCTTCAGCTATGTTGTTTGGCAGATCCTCATATTCTCCATTCTTTTTCCGGTTTTCCGAGCGGATTCTTACCTGCTGTTCTTCTACGTGTCGTGGGCGACCACGGCGGTTAGCGTCGGGCTGGGATTCAAGGTCATTCACGAGATATTCCTCGATATCTTCCGGCCATATCACACACTGAAAGACCTGGGCTCGGTGTTGTTTAAGTGGGCAGGGCTGGTGATGGTCCTGGTGGCCGGCGTAGCCGCGGCTTCGAGTCCGGCGAGCGAATCTGGACCTCTTGTGCAGGCGGTATTGACTCTTCAGCGCAGCGTTCGAGTCGTTCAGTGCGGCCTGGTTTTCTTTCTGTTGGTCTTCTCGAGGTACCTGGGAATCTCTTGGCGGCAACGAAGCTTTGGAATTGCACTTGGCTTCGGGGGATTTGCCTCGGTCGAGTTGGCAATGATTGCCCTTCGAGTGGGTTATTACATCTCCGAGTCCACCCTGAACCTGATTAACATGGGTGCGTATAACCTGGCGATTACCACCTGGTTCGTTTATGCATGTGCCAAGAGCGCGGACCGCGAGAATTCGACGACTCTGTTAAAGACGCAAAGGTGGGAGCAAAGCCTTACCGACCTGCAACGTCCGGCTGCCCCAGACTCACTGATACCGATGTTCGAGGGCATGGTCGATCGCGCCTTTTCGCGCACTACGCAATACTCGCAGGAAGTCTCCGCCAATGGTGACAATCACCTGCTAAGCACCAGATCCGCAAGCTTGTCGGAACTGAGCTTGCCAGAGATGACTCCGCTCGGCTTATCCCGCAAAACCAGTTAGTTCGGAGCCAGTCGCTATACCTGAAATCAGCAGGTTCCCGATTTGAATCATCAGAAATACCTGTAATTCTGCTGTCAAGTCCTTCTAACTCTCTGAAACTAATCTAATAACAGGGCTGTTAAGACAGAATTGAGTCCGAAAGATTTTCTGGACGGCGGGGAGGTAACTGCCTATAATGCGTGGCCGTGCGAGTTCCTGGATAAAAGGGAACGCGCACGCAAGGAGAACCCAATGAAGAACGCAATCAGGCTTGTTGTCCTGATGCTTGGTCTGGTTACGACCTACGTAGCACTGGCCGCTCCGATGCTTCCGGCTCCGGATGGTGGCCCGATGCCTACGTGCAATCCAAAAACGGGATGCGGACCAAACGGAAGGTAACCTTTCAACTAGGCTACACCGTTGAAAAAAATTTGTGGGCTGGCGAGTTAACGCGAACCGCCAGCCCTCTTTTCTTGCCCGGAACACCTTCCCGTTCTCCTGGATGCACAGAAGCGCAGGATAGTTCCGAGTAACTCGTTAGCATTGGCCGCTCCGATGCTTCCGGCTCCGGATGGCGGCCCGATGCCTACGTGCAATCCTGAAACAGAATGCGGCCGGACCCACGCTTCGGCAAGTAACCAAGGTAACCTGGAAGTAATCGGTTGACCCCACGCTCTAGACGATCGGCACAGCTTATTTATTGACTTGCCGCAGGTTAGCCAGCAAATCACTGGCTAATTCAAACGGGGGCTGGCAAGTCGAATTTGAGCAGACGATTGCCAGACTCTTTCCGGATCGGATGTCCGGTAAGTTGGGAATGGTCTCGGCTAACGCAGGTGGCAGATTCTGTGCTACTGCTTCATTTTGAGTCAATCTGATAACCGACTTATTCGGCGCGTAATCGCTCGTCGCCGCCACATAGAGTTGCTCTGCTCGTTCGTCAGCACCGACGACGACAACTTGAGTATGGGGTTGCGCAAATAAAACACATGCCAATCCATACGTTCCGCCGAAAATGCCATACTGCGGCGCTACTCCAGCGAATACTTCGATGGTCTTCTCAGCTGCATCGCGATAACGGGCATCGTTCGTCAAGGCGTGTAAACGAAGTAAGCCAATAATCGCTACGGAATTTCCGGCGGGCGTGGGCGAATCCTGAAAAGGTTTGCGACGGGTATTGAGCACGCCCAACCCGCCCTCCACTTTCGCCGCCGTATCGAAGAAGCCGCCCGAGACGGCATCGAAAAAACGGTCGAGCAAAGCGTTCGCAATCTTTGTCGCAAAGTTGAAGTAACTCAAATCAGCTGTCACCTCGTATGCATCAAGACAGGCGACGACCGTGTTTGCATAATCATCAAGTAACCCCTCAACCTCGCGATGTTCGGCGTCCGGTTCCGAATAGGCCACAACGTGGGCCAGTCGAGCGTCGGTCCACGCGCCGGCAAGAACGCGGTCCAGCGAGCGGAGAGCAAAGCGCCGGGCTTCATGCAGGTTGAGCACACTTGACGCTTGCAGATAAGCTGAGATGGCCAGGGCGTTCCAGTTTACGTAGACGGTTTTGTCCACGTAAGGAGCCGGGCGCTTCAATCGAGTGGCATACATCCTGGTTTTGGCGGATTGCAATAAGGCTTTGACCTTTTCAACGGAAAATCCGGTTCTGGCCGCAATCTCCTCGAGAGAAGCCCGAATGTAGAGCACATTTTTAGCAGGGTTGTGATGCATCTCGCCGACTTCGTTAATGTCGAAGTATGGCGCCGCAACTTTTAATTCATCGTCGGAAAGGGCAGCACGGGCCTCGTCCAGCGTCCAAGTGAAGTAGTCGCCATCATCCTCCATCGAGATATCAGCGTCCTGAGATGCGTAAAAACCACCCTGCTCCTGGTCGCTGAGCCACTCGTTCATCCAGCGGATAATGTCGCGCGCGATGTCGGCGAAGAATTCGTTCCTCGTGGCCTGATAAGCATGCACATAGTTCCTGAGCAGTTCCGAATTGTCATAAGACATTTTTTCAAAATGTGGAACCACCCATCGCTCATCGACGGAATAACGATGGAACCCGCCTGCCAGTTGATCGTAGACTCCTCCGTGGCCCATCTTTTCGAGCGTAGTTTCGAAGACTCCGCGGATCTGCGTATCTCCCGATCGTGAGTATTGGTCGATCAGCAAATCAACAACTGCGGCATGCGGAAACTTGGGAGCGCTCCCGAAGCCGCCATTGCTTTCGTCGAACATGTCGAGAGCTGATTTCACGATGCTCGTGATCACTGTTGGATTGAAGTCGCCACTCTTTCCGGCGAAGGATTC
>JBLNFC010000277.1:0-4762 GCA_050263355.1 Acidobacteriota bacterium | reverse complement strand
AAAGAAGTATGTCCCACCTTCACTTGGAACGTTCCCTGTCACTACGCCCTTGTTCACCACGCTGCTAATTGGCGTGATTCTGATTGTGGGCGCGTTGACCTTTTTCCCGGCGTTAAGCCTTGGCCCGATTCTGGAACACCTGCTTATGGGCGCGGGCAAAACTTTCTAGAGCTTTCTCTATGGCAAAGAAGAAAAAAGCAATTTGGGAATGGAAGATCGTTGGGCGAGCGCTTTGGGAAGCCGTTCTGAAGCTGAGCCCACGCAAAATGATGGGCAACCCAGTGATGTTCGTGGTCGAGGTCGGCAGCGCGATTACGACGGTGCTGCTGTTCCAAGGCAGCTCTGCCTTCAAGTTTAACCTGCAGATCACGTTGTGGCTCTGGTTCACAGTTTTGTTTGCCAACTTTGCCGAAGCCATGGCTGAAGGCCGGGGTAAGGCGCAGGCGGACACGTTGCGCAAAGCCCGCTCCGAAACGATCGCGAATCGTCTGACGGGAAGTAACGGCCACGTGGAAAAGGTGCCAAGCTCCAAACTTCGAGCAGGCGACTTAGTGTTCGTCTCGGCCGGAGAATTTATTCCGTCGGATGGCGAGATCCTGGAAGGAGTGGCATCGGTCGACGAGTCAGCCATCACCGGCGAATCCGCACCCGTGATCCGTGAAGCGGGTGGCGACCGCTCGGCAGTCACCGGTGGGACACGTGTTTTGTCCGACAGGATTAAGGTGAAGATTACTTCCAATCCTGGCGAGACTTTTCTGGATCGCATGATTGCGCTGGTCGAAGGGGCGGAACGTCAAAAGACGCCCAACGAGATCGCGCTGAACATTCTGCTGGCCGGGTTAACGATCATCTTCTTGCTGGCAGTAGTGACGCTTAAACCCTTTGCGATTTACTCCGGTTCTCCGCAGACTGTGTTCGTCCTGGTGTCGCTGCTGGTGTGCCTGATACCAACCACCATCGGTGGATTGCTTTCCGCCATCGGCATTGCGGGCATGGACCGTTTGGTTCAGCACAACGTGCTGGCAATGTCGGGCCGCGCGGTCGAAGCCGCGGGCGATGTGAACACGCTTTTGCTCGACAAGACCGGAACCATCACACTGGGCAATCGGCAGGCGTCGCGGTTTATTCCGGCGCCAGGGGTGACGGAGACGGAACTGGCCGACGCCGCACAACTCTCGTCGCTCGCCGATGAAACTCCGGAAGGCCGTTCGATAGTTGTTCTGGCCAAGGAGAAGTACCGCTTGCGCGGGCGGGAACTTGCCTCGCATGAGACTCACTTTGTGCCATTCACTGCCCAGACACGCATGTCAGGCGTTAACCTCAATGGCTTTGAAATTCGCAAGGGAGCCACGGACGCCGTCCAAAATTACCTTCTGCAGCATGGCCGAGAGGTGCCCGCGGAAGTCAAGGCGGCGGTGGAGCAGATTGCGCGCGGTGGCGGGACTCCCCTGGTAGTAGCCGAAAAGACGCGTGGCGCACTAGGCGTGATTGAACTGAAGGATGTGGTGAAGGGTGGGATGAAGGAACGATTTGATCAGTTGCGCGCCATGGGCATCAAGACGGTCATGATCACGGGCGACAATCCGCTTACCGCCGCTGCGATTGCGCGGGAGGCCGGGGTTGATGATTTTCTCGCGCAGGCTACGCCGAAAGAGAAGATGGATTTGATTAAGAAGGAGCAGGCGGAAGGCAAGCTCGTCGCCATGACTGGTGATGGCACCAATGATGCGCCAGCCCTGGCTCAAGCTGATGTGGGCCTGGCCATGAATACGGGTACGCAAGCTGCTAAAGAAGCCGGCAACATGGTGGACTTGGACTCCAATCCGACCAAGCTCATCGAAGTGGTCGAAATTGGCAAACAGTTGCTGATGACGCGAGGTTCACTGACTTCCTTCTCGATCGCCAACGATGTGGCCAAGTATTTCGCGATCATCCCGGCAATGTTTGCGGGCACGTTTCCGGTGCTGAACGCGCTGAACATCATGCACCTGCAAACGCCGCAATCGGCGGTTCTTTCGGCGGTAATTTTCAACGCCATCATCATCATCGGACTGATTCCGCTGGCCCTGCGCGGGGTCAAGTATCGGCCCATGGGTGCGGCCGTGCTGTTGCGAAACAACCTGCTGATCTACGGTGTGGGCGGAATCATTATCCCTTTCATCGGCATCAAGGGCATCGACATGTTGATCACCCGCGTGGGACTCGCCTAGAGGAGCAATATGAAGAAGAATCTGATTACATCGGTGCTGATGACGATAGCGACCACGGTATTGCTGGGCATTATCTATCCGCTTGTGGTGACTGGTTTCGCGCAAGTTCTTTTCCCGAAGAAAGCCAACGGACAGTTAGTCGAGGTGAAGGGAAAGGTAATTGGTTCGCGCATCATTGGACAAGCTTTCACGGGGCGAGGTTACTTCCACACTCGACCTTCGGCAGTGAGCTATGACGCTGCCAACTCCAACGGATCGCAGTGGGGGCCGACGAATCAAAAACTTATCGATAGAGTGAAGGGCGATGTTGCGAACGTGGAGGCCGAGAATCCTGGAACTCCCGTGCCCATTGATCTCGTGACCGCTTCCGCTTCCGGACTTGACCCACACATTACGCCGGCCAATGCTGAGTTCCAGTTGCCGCGAATCGCGAAGGAACGCGGAACAACGCTAGAGCAAATGCGTAGCCTGGTAGCGAAACACACCGAACAACGCCAGTTCGGATTTCTCGGAGAACCGAGAGTTAATGTTCTGGAAATCAACCTGGAACTTGATGAGCAATTCCCAATCAAAAAGCTAGCCAACGTTCAGTAGATGGAATGCACTTCTTGCGTTCCGTGTTGCCGCCGAGCGACCCAAACGCAATCCTCTCGCGTAGGGAGGTATGGTGAAGTCGTAGACCGTTCCGATCCGTGGGGGCTTCTCTCAGAGTGCCGATTCGATATAGGATCCTGAATAACGTCGGAATAGAAGGATGTGACACTAACGCCTCGCGACGGGTTATGTTGAAAACTGCTGGACACACTGTCTCCCACGGGAACTCTCTCGGGCGCTTGCTTAGCGCTGTCGCTGTGGCTCTTCTTGCGTGTCTACTTTTAGCTGTCATCGGGTGCGGCGGCGGGAGTAATAGCAGTGGCGGCACGGGAAGCGGGTCTTCAGGCGTTTCCGTCGTCCATCAATTCGACGGCGAAAGCGGGATGGGAAATCCACCCCTT
The DNA here is from genome assembly GCA_050263355.1 of Acidobacteriota bacterium. GTDB lineage: Bacteria > Acidobacteriota > Terriglobia > Terriglobales > Acidobacteriaceae > Gp1-AA122. The sequence goes on along the minus strand of JBLNFC010000277.1, from coordinate 1,557 downwards.
TACAAAGACCACCCCGACATGGCGATTGGGGCGAACGGCACACAAGTAGTCGAGACCACGGGTCAGAGCGTGACTGTGTACGCGTACGACGGAACCGTACTCAGTTCAACTCCCATGCAGAGTTTTATCAGCCAGGCGACGGGAACGGTGGGCGTTGTCAACGATCCGCGCCTTGCTTATGATCCATTTCTTTCGCGCTGGCTAATGGTTTGCTCCTGCTCCGCGAATTATCTAATGGTCTCCGCGTCATCGGATGCCACTGGGAATTGGAAAGGCCTGCCGTTGAGCGCTGACTCCGGCGACCTGCTGATGGCTGTCGGCTTCGATAAGAACAGCGTTTACGTAAGTGAAACGGACGCAACCGGTGTTGGGAAATTGTTTGCGCTGCCGAATGCCGACGTCGCATGGTCAGGCTCAGGAAACATTTCGCTTGCGCATGAAGGCATCGCGACGGGGCAGGCGTTTCAGATGCCAGCGATCGACCTCAATTCCGCCAAGGCGGCAACCGACCCGGAATACTATGTCAGCCATTCGGCTACGGCGCAGAAGGGCACCAACGTACCGCTGTCGTTGTTGATTGCATCCGTGAGTTGGTCGGGTCTGCCGTCGAACCCCGCAGCAAGTTTTTCTGCGCAGAACGTGCCAACGGGCTTCCTGTACAACACCCCCGTAAATGCACAGCAGCCGGCAGGGCCGAGTATCAGAGCGGCAGAGAGTCATCGCGTTTTCGGGGTCTACGCCTACGCAGGCAAGCACCTGTTCTCAGTTGTTGGATCGGGTCCGTGCGGATCGAACTGCGGCCCTCAAGGCGCTGATTCGCACAACCTCTTCTTCTTTTTGGATGTGAATCTTCCTGGAGTAACGTTGAACCAGGCAGTGAAAATCTCGGACAGCCAACGTGACCTGCTGTTTCCGTCGCTCGCGGTAGATTCCCACGGCAACGTCAGCATGGTTTCAACGGGAGTTTCTAACGCGGAGAATCCCTCGATCTACGAGTGGCACCAACTGGCCACGGACGGTGCTGGAGTGGTGCACGGGCCGAATCTTCTGACCAGCGGAACGCACACGTATAGCTGCGTGAGCAGTCCGGTGGGGTGGGGTACGTATTCAACAACCGCACAGGATGCCGGCGACGGCACCAAATTGTGGACGGTGCAGGAATACGGTAACAGCGGGAACCCGTGTAACTGGTCTACACACCTGGTGGAATTCAATCTTGTTCCGTAAGGATTGAGTGTCATAGCGATTCCTCACCAGATCGGCGCATGGTTAAGTTTCCGAGTTGCCGACGATAGCCGCTGCGTTCCATGCGGTCCAGGCATCTCGTAGACTTGCCGGGCGCAGGTGACACATCCGCTAGCAGTGGAGTTCCATCCCGTCGTCAGTTTAGGAAGCGATAAATTCCAAAGGCGGCAACTTCCGTCCCGCTCCTTTCTGCGATCAGCCCGAACCTTGCGGGCACGGGTTGCGCTGAACAACGATGCGAAACACCTTTTCCGTTTTTGGAGTTGACGGGTGTTACGTTAGTAATCTTTGGCCAGCTTACTTCCCGCTATA
>JBLNFC010000276.1:0-3320 GCA_050263355.1 Acidobacteriota bacterium | reverse complement strand
GCTTTCGACGCGTCTTGGGTGGGTTGGTCGGGACGGTTGGGAACGTGTTCGCCCCAGGTATTGGTGGCATCATAGGTAGCGCAATCAGCGGAAACTCTGGCATCAACCAGACTGGACTGATGAACGACTCAATGCAGTTTTTGCAACTCCAGAAAGAGATGAACCTCGAGCAGCGGGCATTTGAGACTGCATCGTCCGTGTTGAAAGCACGCCATGATGCTGCCATGGCCGCTATCCGCAATATCCAGTAGGCAGGAATAAAGGATAAAGGAACCGAGCATGCCAACCAGGTGGACCATTACTCCCTCCCATGACGAGATGGCATTTCTTCTCGAGGCGGGAATCATTTATCGCGACGCTAAGAACTTCCAGGCGGCACGCGATGTGTTTACGGGCGCGAAAGTGTTGATTCCGGAGCATGAGATTCCGGAGGTTTTTCTGGGCACGGTTGATTTCCAAGAGGGTAACTTCGATGCTGCCGAAGGGCACTATCGCAAGGCGCTGGAACTGAATCCGAGGAGCGCGTTTGCCTATGCTCATCTGGGCGAGGCCTGTCTGTTCCGCAAAGATAAAGAAGCAGCACGTACTCACCTGGCCAATGCCATAGCACTAGATCCGCTTGGTGAGTCAGGAAAGATGGCACGCAGACTCATGGAGATGACTGACCAGGTGAAATTCGTGTAATCTGAAGCTTCAGCATGGATATCAATAACATCAAGCGGCCCGGGGGCTTTGGGCCGCTGTCCGAATCCCCCACGGATACCCCCGTCGACGCTAAGCGCGAGAGTAGCTTTGCAGATGCGACAGCAAGGGTACGAGAAACCGGCGCTGAAAACTCGCTTGGAGTCGTAAGTCAATTTAGTAAGAGCGCCTTGGAACATCCCGAGAAGCTAGAAGAGGTGATGCGGGCCTGTGTCACTGAACTTATCGAGTCGCAGCCGAATCTGGCTTCGTCCCTGGGTACCGCCGACAAAAAGACCATAACGGAGTTTCTGTCGGCAGATCCTATGGTTCGGCGTGAGCTCGAAAGCTATCTGCGTAAGGTCCTGGTCTGAAGATGGACGTCTTCCTTTCAATTACTTCGACGACTGACGGCGGTGTGCAAGAGGTACGCTATTCTCTTAGCGACAGCTTGGTTGTCGGGCGCGGCGTGGAAGGCGGAGTGCTGCTCGAAGGTCCCGACCTTTCCCGTGAACATTTGGCTTTCACTAGCGAGGGCGGCAGTGTTTACGTCACCGACCTAAGCGTCAATGGAACTTGGGTCAACGGCAAGCGACTACGCAAGTCGGTCCGACAACGAGTCTCACCCGAAGACAGTATTGAGTTGCCGGGTTATGTCCTCAAGTACCGCTCTGCCGATCAGCCGGAATTGGTGGAGGACGCCCCATCCGATCAAACCTCGCAATTGCTCGTCGAGGACAACCCACCGGCTGTTGCTGTTGCCAAGAAATCAGGGCCATTAGGGGTTCTGCAGCCGGTGTTCGGGTTTGTCGGGTCGTTCAGCTTCATGGAAAAGTTTCTGGTTATGGTTGGCCTCACCGGATTGCTGCTCTTGTACACCTACCTTGGATCGTGAAGCGGCCCCTCGTAAAATTGACAGTCGCGCCCTGGCCAGCGCAGCCAATTTACAAGCTACTTCTCGCCCGCACCCTTGATCTCTCCTAGCGAGAACTGGGTTGATCTGTTGTCTGCGCCGGGTGCTGGAACGGAGAGAGCAATTTGTGATACAGGTCCGGGTTTCTCCAGACAAACACGGCAGTTCCCGCCAAAATCACAAGCAGAATCGAAAAGATTAGTAAGCTCCTGCTGGAACTACGGGTCTTGGCGGAAGTGTCTTTGGTTGGAACCTTTCGTGAAATAGCCGGCTTCTTTAGAACAAGAGTACGGTTCGCCTGTTGAGCTATCGTGCGAAGACGAGAAAGAATCGTTTGTAGATCGGTGGTTCTCGCTGCAACATCTTTCTCGGTCATGTTTTCCAGCAGGTCGGATAGGGTTGCCGGCCGAGCTGGCAACAGCGACCTAAGGGCAGGGGCTTTGCTCTTCAGAGCGGCATGCCAGCGCAGCCAGTCGAGTTCGTTGCGTTGACTCGCGAACGTCTTCCGAAAGAGCTTTCTTCCGAGAAGAATCTCATAGAACATGAAACCTAGCGCATAAACATTGCCCGCGACACCGGTGGGGTCTGCTGCACCGTTCTCCGCTAAAATCTCTGGAGCAGCGTAACGCGGACTTCCAACCCCACTCCCACTTGTGCTCTGAGTGAGTGTCATCGGGGAACTCTGAATCGTAGCTTTCCCTAGGCGATCGAAGCAGATGTTTTGGGGAACGATGGCTTCGAGCTTTCCTTTCGCCACGTACATACCGGCCACCGCTTCAACAGTCGCTACAAAGGCGTGGATAACTTCCTCCATTTCAGGAGGATCCTCTCTCAAATATCCAGCCAGATTTTCCGGTTGTTTGCCCAGGATTTCTTCCAGACGGGAGACTACATCCACGTCTTCTTCCTGCTTCACCTCTTTCGGTGCGCTGTTGGCCTTGTGAGATCTAGCTGATGGCTGGGCCGAGTTCGCTTGAGATTTTGCCGAAGGAGTTAGCGGGGCCTGCTGCTCGCGGTTCAATTCGACCCCAAGGCCTTTCAGTTCTTTAGGACCAGTATCCGCAAAATTGGAGCTTTCAAATGAGGCAAACTGGGGCTCGGACCTCTGTGCAAGATTTTCTGGTGGTGCAGCATGGACATCTTCCCGAGGTGTTTCTAACACTGGCGGAGCAGGCCGTAAGTTTGGTGTAGCAGCGTGTTCCGGGCTGACCGGTAATTCCGGTCCGAGCATAGCGGTCTCCGCCTCGGGTGACGCAAACGGGGCGGGCGCCGCCTCGTTGCGCACCGAATGCTGTTGAATCATTTTTCGGCCGGCTAGGAAGAGTTTGCGGTCATCATCTTTTTCCAGACTTTCGGCGGCTGTTGAATAAAGCTCCTCCACGTTCTGACTTCTCGACGCCGCCTCTCTCACAATCATCCTTGCCAGTGGACCAACGAAAGCAGCGAGTTGCCGTTCGACAGTCCGTAATACCGACGGCTCCCATGTTGACGCAGGTGGCGCTGCTGCCTTCGGCGGTTCTGCTTTCGGCGCAACTGCAGTTGAAGGAGAGCGTCTCTTGGACGGCCCCCGCAAGGAGGCAAGGAAAATCGACACTGCGGTTTCATTGGAGACCAAGTTCCGTGGAGCCGCACCGTAAGCATTTTCGAATGCGACGCGGACTTCCTCGGCGAAGGCGCGAGCCGTGGGATATCGCTGCTCCGCCGTCTTGGCTAATGCCGTGGCGCA